>JALELV010000108.1 GCA_022768545.1 Oscillospiraceae bacterium | reverse complement strand
GAGCGGCCCCGTGCTTTGCACGGCGCCGCTCTTTTGAGGACAAAGCCCTGAATATCGCTTTGAAATGCCTTTTCCGTTTTAAAAAAGCCCTACCGTGTCAAAAGCCAGATCGCCTCCGACTCATGCCGGCGCGGACGATCCATCAGGTCGCGGATGGCCTGCCTGGGGTCCTTCCCTTCGTAGAGCACGTGGTATGCCTCGGTGACGATGGGCATCTCCACCCCGGCCCGGCGGCTCATCTCATAGGCCGTCCTGGCGCAGAGGTAACCCTCCACCGTCATGCCGATGCGCCCGATCGCCTCTTCGGCGGACGCGCCCTGCCCAATGAGGATCCCGGCCCGGCGGTTGCGGGAGTGCATGGAGGTACAGGTGACGATCAGGTCTCCGATGCCGGAGAGCCCCGCAAAGGTCTCGTTTTTGGCCCCCAGAAAAACCCCCAGCCGCGCGATCTCGGTGATTCCCCGGGTCATGAGGGCCGCCTTGGCGTTGTCCCCCAGCTGCAGGCCGTCGGCCACCCCAGCGCAGAGGGCGATGACGTTTTTGAGCGCCCCGCCCAATTCCACCCCGGCCACGTCGTCGCTGACATAGATGCGCAGGGTAGGGTTCATCAGAATATCCTGGGCATGTTCCGCCGCCAGCCGGCTGCGGGAAGCCGCCACCACGGTGGTAGGGCACCCGCGAGCCACCTCCTCCGCATGGGAGGGGCCGGAAAGCGCCACCGCCGGGTTTCCGGGCAACTCCTCCTCCAGCACCTGTGTCAGACGCTTGAAGGTGCCGTCCTCCAGCCCCTTGGCCACATTGACCACCGGGACCCCCTCCGGAAGGATGCCGAACAGCCTTTTGGCCGTCTGCCGCACCGCGAAAGAGGGCACCGCCATAATGCAGAGCTCCGCCTGCGCCGCCCCGGCGAGATCCTTTGTCAGCAGGATCCCCTCCGGCACCGGCACCCCCGGCAGCAGCCTTTTATTTTCGCCGTCCCGGCGGATTGCCTCCAGTTCCTCGGGAAACGCCGACCACAGGGACACCTCATGGCCGCAGCCCCTTGCCATAACGGCCAGAGAAGTACCAAACCCTCCGGACCCCAGGATAAACAGCTTCGCCATATCAAAAATCCTCCGCTATCCGGCGCAAAAGCCCCTCCGGGAGCCGGAAGGGCGCCGCCTTATTTTTTCTTGCCGCCAAATTTGTTTTCCGTGCCGTTCATCAGGCGCCTGATGTTTTCCCGGTGCATATAGAGCACCAGCAGCGCGATGATCGACGCAAAAACCGTGTCAAACAGGGGGTTTTCCCCTTTTAAATACACTGTGAGCCAGGTAAACACCGGGTAGCACACCGCCCCCGCAATGGAGCCCACCGAGACGATCCTGGTGAGAAAGATCAGCGGAAGCCCCACCGCAAGCAGCAGAAGGCCCACCAGGGGGTTGATGAGAAAGATCACCCCCACAGAGGTGAGGATGCCCTTGCCTCCTTTAAAGCCGAAATACACCGGGAACAGGTGCCCCAGCAGAGCGAACATGCCCGCCACATAGGCCCCGTCCATAAAGTCCACCCCAAACAGCCAAAAGATCACCCGGCCCAGCACCACGGCCAGAGCGCCTTTGCAGAAATCCCCCGCCAGGGTGATGGCCGCGGCCTTTTTGCCGTAGGTACGCAGAATATTGGTCATGCCCGCGTTGCCGCTGCCGTAATCCCGAATATCCTGATGATACATCAGCCGGGACACCACCACCGCAAAGCTGACGCTCCCCAGCAGATACCCCGCCGCAGCAGATAAAACAAGCGCCGCGCCGATAGAAAAAGCTCTATCCATCTCAAAAACCTCCCAGGCCGTCATGCCGCAGACAGCCACAGCTGTCTGTACGGCGCTTTATTTGTCTCCCCGCTCCCGCACCAGCAGGCGGATGGGGGTGCCGTCCAGGGAGAAGGTCTCCCGGATCTGATTTTCCAGGTACCGCTGGTAGGAAAAATGAAACAGCTCCCGGCTGTTGACAAACGCCACGAATGTGGGCGGCTTGGTGGCAGCCTGCGTCATGTAAAAGATCTTCAGGCGCTTGCCCTTGTCGGAGGGCGGCTGCACCCGGGCCGTGGCATAGGCCAGCATATCGTTGAGGCGCCCGGTGGAAATGCGCATGGCGTTCTGATTCCCCACATATTCGATGAGGTCGTAAAGCTTATCCACCCGCTGCCCGGTCAGGGCGGAGATAAACAGAAACGGCGCGTAGGACATAAAGCTGAAATCATCCTGCAGCTTGCGGGTAAACTCCTGCATGGTCCTGCCGTCCTTTTCCACCGCGTCCCATTTGTTTACCGCGATGATGCAGCCCTTGCCCTGCTCGTGGGCATAGCCCGCCACCTTGGAATCCTGCTCCGTAAAGCCCTCGGTAGCGTCGATGACGATGACGCAGACGTCCGCCCGGTCCACCGCCATGTAGGAGCGCAGCACCGAATATTTTTCGATGGCGTCCTCCACCTTGGTCTTGCGGCGGATGCCCGCCGTGTCGATAAAGATAAAACGCCCGTGCTCATTTTCCACCACCGTGTCGGTGGCATCCCGGGTGGTGCCGGCGATGTTTGAGACAATCACCCGTTCCTCCCCCGCCATTCGGTTTACCAGAGAGGATTTTCCCACATTGGGCTTGCCGATGATGGCCACCTTGATGTGGTCGTCGTCCTCTTCCTCCCGGTCCTCAAAGTCGATATGGGCGAAGCAGGCGTCCAGCAAGTCTCCCGTGCCGTGCCCATGCACCGAGGAGACCGCGATGGGGTCTCCCAGGCCCAGGTTGTAAAATTCATAAAACTCCACCGGGGGCTCCCCCAGCCGGTCGCATTTGTTGACGCAGAGCACCACCGGCTTCCGGCTTTTGAGCAGCATGTTCGCCACATCGTGATCGGTGGCGGTGACGCCGGTCTTGAGGTCGGTCACCAGGATGATCACGTCGGCGCTCTCGATGGCAAGCTGCGCCTGCCGCCGCATCTGCGCCAGGATCACGTCGCTGCTCTTGGGCTCGATACCGCCGGTATCCACCAGCATGAACTCCCGCCCCAGCCACTCCCCGGCGGCATAGATGCGGTCCCGGGTGACGCCGGGGGTGTCCTCCACAATGGAAAGCCGCTGCCCCACCAGCTTGTTGAACAGGGTAGATTTCCCCACATTGGGCCGCCCTACCACGGCGATGACCGGTTTTGCCATGTCGTTTCACCTTTCTTTCCCCGCGGACAGCCTCTGCCGCCGCGCTCTATCAGCTTTCCCCCACAGGTCAGAACAAATCTTCACCCATCAGGGTGTTTAAAAACTCGTATCCGTCGTTGTCCACCGTGTGCACCGGCACCCCCAGCTCCCGCTCCAGGTCCGGGAGGGTGAGGTCATCCAAAAAGCGGTCCTGCTCATGGCGCAGCATGACCCCGGGGAGGTAGAGCCCCTCTCCCAGATCCTGCCCCTTCAGCTGACGGATGATGTCCTGCCCGGTAACCAGGCCCGCTACCGTGATCTCATGCCCAAAAAAGTCGTTCACCACGGGGTATACCCGGCACCGGAACCCCGGGTACCGCCGAGAGATCAGCTCCGTCATCTCCGCGATAAAGCCCCCGGCCGCCGTACCGGTGGCCACGGAGATGCTTCGCTCTTTTTCACAGTCTATGCTGTCGGAGAGGGCGTCTGTCAGTTCCTGCCGCAGCAGGGTGAGCAGCCCCACCCCGTTTTCCAGCTGATTGAACTCACCGTAATAGTCGGCGTCCGGCAGAGGACGCCCGGCCTTGAGGTAAAACTCGTCCGCCGCATAGGCAAGGCGGGCGCCGGTGCGCTCAAAAAAGCGGGCGGTAAAGTTTTCGATCTGGTCCACCGCCGCCGCTGCCTCCGCCGGGGTAAAAGGACGCAGGGGGTAGAGCTTTTGCCGGTATTTGGTAAGCCCCACCGGCACCACTGCCACGCTCTGCACCCCCGGCCACAGGGCGGACAGATCGGAGAGGGAGCGCTCCAACTCCTCCCCGTCGTTGAGCTCCGGGCACAGGACGATCTGGGTGTTTACCTTTACCCCGCCCTCCGCCAGCATCTCCAGATACCGCAGGGAGGACGCCGCCCGCGGGTTTGCCATCATCCGCACCCGCAGCTCGGGGTTCGTGGTGTGCACCGATACGTTCACCGGGCTGATATGCATATCGATGATACGCCGGATGTCCTTTTCCTCAAGGTTTGTGAGGGTGATGTAGTTGCCGAACAGGAAGGAGAGACGGGAGTCGTCATCCTTAAAATACAGGGTATCCCGCATGCCGGGGGGCATCTGATCCACAAAACAGAAGACGCATTTATTTTTGCAACTGTGCTGGCGGTCCATCAGATAGGTCTCAAATTCCAGCCCCAGGTCTTCGTATTGTTCTTTTCTGATCTTTACCTTCCGGGCCTTTCCCCCGTCCAGGAGCTCTATCTCCAGACGGCGCTCGGTGGCATAAAACTGATAGTCCAGCACATCCGCAATGGGGTGCCGGTTGATGCTTACTAAATACATGCCGGGCCGGACTCCCGCCCTGTGGGCGGGGGAGCCCGCCGTCGTGCCCTTGATCAGTACCGGCAAGCCGCCGCCTCCTTTTTTGCCGCGCCTTGCCCCGCCGGCGCGAAAAGCCTCGTAAATGCCGGCTCCTCCGGCCCTTAAGAGGCCCTTCGCCGCGTCTGCGGGGCCTTTGCGGGATACAAAAATAGGGAAGGAACGCATCCTCCCCTATCCGTTCTGTCAGAAGCTTACGCCTCTACTTTGATGACTTCTTTGCCCTTGTAGTAGCCGCAGTTGCCGCATACTTTGTGAGGAGCCTTCAGCTCACCGCACTGGGTGCATTTGGAAAAACCGGGAACGCTCAATTTCCAGACGTTGGAACGTCTTTTGTTTTTTCTGGCCTGAGAGGATTTTCTCTTCGGGACTGCCATGTCGACGCCTCCTTCTAAAGGGTTTATTCAAAAAATTTACTTAAAATTTCAAGGCGGGGGTCTGTCTGTCTGCTGCCGCACTGGCAGCTGTGCTCATTGAGGTCACATCCGCACACGGGGCAAAGGCCTTTGCAGTCCGGCCGGCAGAGAACGGTGGAAGGAAGCTCCAGCAGAATGTCGGACGTTGCCAGTTCGTCCAGATCCAGCTCAGCGCCGGACACGACAATGAAGTCGCCATTGTCAGTATCATTCAGCTCCGGAACCAAAGTATGCTCGAAGAAATACTCTTCCTCTCGCTCCTGTTCCTTCAGGCACCTGCCGCACATCACATTCATCTTCAGGAATACCCGGTATTCCATGGAGACGACGCCGGAACGGTTTTCTACCTTCCCGACCAGATGCACCGGGTGGTCAAAGGGTTTATTACCCCACAGTTCGATATCCGCAAGAGAAAGGTCGTGAGTGAAAGGAACGGCCTCGCCTTCGATATCAAAAACCTGCTTCAGATCAATCAGCATAAAGACACCTCATAACGCCACGGATAATATTATATAGACTGGCTCTGCCTTTGTCAATAAGAATTCCTCGTTTTTTCTGCTTTTATGCGGGGCGGCGGCTATTTTACCGGCAGATAGAGCTCCACAAAATCCACCGGGGTCTCCCGGCTGTAGGCGGTATAGATCCAAAATCCGACCAGATCCCCCGCCAGACGCCAGCCGTGCTCCTCCGCCCAGGCAACCGCCCCGTCCAGGCGGCTCTGGGTCTCCCCCGCCCGAACACAGAACACCGTGCGCAGGCACCGGGCGCAGCTCAGTACCCGGTTTTGCTCGTAGCGCAGGTTGGTGTCCCCCTTTAGCACATGCCGCTGGGGGATGGTGGTGTAGATGCGGTCGATAACGCAGGACTTTCCTTCCCACCGGGTGGAAAAGGCCTGGAGATAGTAGAAAATATTCTCCGTCGGGTAGATGCTGCGGGCCACAAGATCTTCCAGATAGCTCTGCCCGATGTTGGGGGCCTCATTGATCACCACCGCCGGAGGCATAAAGGTGAGCTCGTATTTTTCGAAGTTCCGTTCCACCCGCTCCAGAAGCTCCATGTTGGTCTGGATACGCTTGTAAAGCTTCTGATACTCCCCGATCTTCTGCTGCACTTCCTCCCCCTTGCGGGCCATGAGCGCCCTCAGGCCTTTGGGGTCGGAAGCGGTAAGGATGTCGGATATCTCCGGGATGGAAATATCCAGGCTGCGGTAAAACAGCACATCCATCAGGTTGTAGATCTCCTGGGGCTCGTAGTAGCGGTACCCGTTTTTGGGGTCCTTCCGGGAGGCAAGCAGCCCCTTTTTCTCGTAAAACCGCAGAGTATCGGTGGAGATCCCCAGCATATCCGCCACTTCGCCTATTTTAAAATACCGTTTCATCCACCCGCTCCTTTTGGTACATCAGGGCCGTCCTCCAGAGGGCGTGGAGCGCGTGGGAGGAGGCCAGATAGCGGATCTGTTCCCGCTCCTCCGCCTGCCCCCGGGCAAGCTCCAGCCTCAGCACCTCCCGGTGCCAGCGGCTCCACACCCCCACATATACAAGCCCCACGGGCTTTTGCGCCGTGCCGCCCCCGGGCCCTGCGATACCGGTAGTGGAGACGCCGATATCCGCCCCTGCCAGACGGGCCGCCCCCTCCGCCATGGCCGCCGCCGTCTCCTCCGAGACGGCGCCCCTGGCCTCCAGGACAGCGTGGGGCACACCCAGCAGCTTTTCCTTGATCCCGTTTGCATAGCTGCACACCCCGCAGCCGAACACCTCCGACGCTCCGGGCACCTCGGTGATGCGCTTGGAAACAAGGCCGCCGGTACAGCTCTCCGCCGTGGCGGCCGTAAGGCCCCGCTCCCGCAGGGCCTGTACCGCCGCTTTCTGCAAAGACCCCACGTCCACACCGTACACCACCCCGCCCAGCGCCTCCGAAAGCTGCTGTACGGCGGGGTCTGCCAGCCGTGCGGCTTCCGCGGAGGTGGACGCACGGGCGGTGACCCGAAGCTGTACCTCGCCGGTCTTGGCATAGGGCGCCGCCGTGGGGTTTTCCATTTTGGAGATTACCGGGCGCAGCTTCTGCTCCACAGCGGATTCTCCCATGCCGAAGATATGGATGGTGCGGGAGAGGAATACCTGCCCCGACAGACGCTCCAGATAGGGGCGCACCCCAGTCTCATACATCATCTGCATCTCCCGGGGCGGCCCCGGCAGCAGGATCGCCGTCCTGCCCCCCGCCTCCAGGGCAAGGCCCGGGGCGGTGCCACAGTGGTTTTGAAACACCACAGCCCCCTCCGGGATGAGGGCCTGCTTGCGGTTGTTGTCCGTCATCTCCCGGCCTGTCTTTTTAAAAAATGCCTCGATACTCCGGAGAGAAGACTCGTCCATCACCATATCGCGGCCGAAATACCGCGCCGCCGTCTCCTTGGTCAGGTCGTCATAGGTGGGACCCAGCCCTCCGGTCAGGATCACCAGGTCGCTGCGCCCAAAGGAATCCCTCAGCTGGGCCTCCAGCCGCCCGGGGTTGTCCCCCACCACCGACTGATGGTAGACCGGCACCCCGATGGCGGCCAGCTCCCGCGCCAGATACGCCGCGTTGGTGTTGACGATATCCCCAAGCAGGATCTCCGTGCCCACGCATAAAATCTCCGCCTTCATCCCGACGCTTCCCTTCCGCCTGTTTTTTCGTGTTTCAGCATAGCACACCCCCGGAGGAAATTCAACTTCTCTCCCCCGGCAAAGGCTTTCAAAAGGGCCGGCGGAGTGATCTCCGCCGGCCCTCTGCAGTTTCCCTTCCGGGTCATTGTTTCCGGATCCCCTCTGCCATGCGCAGCATTTCCCCGTAGGGCTCCTGTCCCGAGAGGATAAAGGCCCATTCGTTGTCGTGCCAGAGAATGGTCACATAGGTAGAACCTTCCATTTCCTTCTGAACCCAGAAGGACTCGTTCCCATTTACCTCTGCCTTCCCTGTCTCAGCGTTTTCGGTGTCCAGAGAGATCCCCGTTCCCGTGGCTTCCATCATGCTCAGATGGATGATATCGCCCTCATCGTTTTCATAGGTAAAAAGGCGCATATACTCATGATCATCGTTTTCCATCTCCCGGTACCCGTCGGGGAGATAGGTCACCTCGTAGTCGTTTACCACCGGAGGCGCCGCCTTGGCGAGGACATCTTCTTCCTCCCCCTGGAAGGAAAAAGCCGTATACTCCTCGTGCGGCTCAATAAACATGCTTAAAAACTGGACCCGCAGAGCCTTTACCGAAAAAATAGTGGCAAAGCAGGTGCCCAGGGCAACCAGACAGATCACCGCGGCCCTTTTGCCCCATTTTGCCGCTTTCCGGGCGGCCCGGTCCCGCCTTTCCCGGCGGAACACGCTCTCCATTTTCTGATCAAGGGAAGGAGTTTCTGGAAACATCCCGGCAAGCTCCCCGTCATCCGGCATCTCTGCCAGCATCTGACGGACGTATTCCCCGCCCGCCTCCTGAAGCAGCTCGTCAAAAGCCGCGTCATTTCTGTGTTCCAGACTCATAAAATATCTCCTCCTCTCTCAGCAGTGTCATCAGCTTCTCCCGTGCCCGGTGCAGCCGCACCCTCACGTTTTCGTGGCTGATGCCCAGAATACCGGCGATCTCCCGGTCGGAATACTGATGATAAAACTTCAAAACCAGCACATCGGAATACTTTTTATCCAGCTTCGCTATGTTTTTTGCGATCACCTCAAGAGCTTCCCTGGAGACCGCCGCCGCGTAGGGGGAGCCCTCTGCACCCTCATTTTCGCCCGCGCGCTCTATCTCCTCAAAGGGGATCGCTTCCTTCTTGGCCTCGTTGTACATGGTGATCGCCACGTTCCTGGTGATGATCACCAGGAACGCCCTGGTCTTCGGGCCTTCCACGCTTTCGATCTTGTATAAATTATCCAGCACCCGGATAAATGCCTTCTGTACCGCATCCTCTGCAAGGTACGGGTCTTTCAGGATCCGTACAGCGGTATACAACATGGCGTTTTTATGCAGTGCGTAAAGCTGCTCCAGCTTCACGGCGTCGCAGTCTTCCCCCATTGTTCTGGCAGCGCCGAACATTTTGTCATCCCACCCTCAATATGATATTGTTCTCTCTATCTGAAAACAATATTACTATAAAGAGGGCGAAACCGCAAGCACTTCGGATATTTCTCCGCCTAAAATCCTACCCGGCCAGGCCCCGGCTCTCCTCTGCCCCGGCCTTTGGCAAAACCTTTTTCCCTTTTCCCCGGGGGGCGCCGCGCATACACGCCGCCGCATGGACACCGAAGGCGGCCGCAATGGAAAAGAGCCCCGCCGTCAAAAGCTTGTGTCCCATGTTGTCGAAGAGCAGGATCAGCAGATATTCCAGCGCTTTTTCCCCGATCCCCGCGGAAAAAGCATAGTAGGAGGAGACCGACAGCACATTGCACACACCCAGCAGCAGATACCCGGCCAGGAAGGAACCCACAAAGACCTTCGATATTTTCATGACGACACCCCTTTTCCCGTTTTGAATATCCTCTTTTAAAACGCGTTCATCCTCATAACTTTCCCCCGGGCCTGTTTGTTACAGCCGCCAAAAATTTTTAGACGGCGCATGCCCTTTCTTTGGAATTGAAATCGTTTCCGAAGTGGTGTAGAATAAACGCTGTCCGGCGCCGGGAGGGCTTCGGCCGCCGGCATATTTCAAAAAACTGGGAGGCTTGCAGTATGGACCGGAAAAGCCAGGGCCGTTCGGCGCCCAGGGGGCTTATCCTCTTCGGGCTGTTTTTCAAAATAGGCGCCTTTACCTTTGGGGGCAGCTGGAGCATTATTTCACAGCTTCAACAGGAGTTTGTGGAAAACCGCCGGTGGCTTGCCCAGGAAGAACTGATGGATATCGTGTCGGTGGGGCGCTCGCTGCCCGGCATTATGGTGGTCAATATCTCTGTGCTGTTCGGCTACCGCATGATGGGGGCTGTGGGCGCGGTGCTCTGCGCCGCGGGGCTCACCCTTCCCTCCATGATCGTGCTCACCGCCGTGACCCTTTTTTACAATTTTATCCGAGGGAACCCCTATGTGGAGCGGGCCATGGCGGGGGTAAGGGCGGCGGTAGCTCCCATCATCATCGCGGCGGCCGTAAAGCTCCGCAGGGCCTCCCTTCCCGACCTGGTCAGCGCCATCCTCGCCGGCGCCGCCCTGGCCCTTTGCCTTTTCACCAGGGTCAACAACATCCTCATCATCCTGCTGGGCGTGGCAGCGGGGCTGATTTTCCGGGGAGGGGAACGCCATGCTGTATCTTAAGCTGTTCCTCTCCTTTGCCAAGATCGGGTTCTGCAGCTTCGGCGGGCTCTCCATGATCCCCCTTGTAAACACAGAGATGACCGCCAACGGCTGGCTCACCGCCGGGCAGGTATCGGACATTGTGGCCATCGCCGAAATGACCCCCGGCTCCCTCGGCGTCAACTGCGCCACCTTCGCCGGCATCCAGGCCGGGGGGCTCCCGGGCTCTGTCGTGGCGGTGTTGGGGGTGCTCACCCCCTCCCTCACCCTGTGCCTTGCCGCCGCCGCATTTCTGGCAAAGCTCAAGGGCAGCCCCTGGCTGGAGCGCATGATGCGCGGCATCCGCCCGGTGTGCTTCGGTATGATCCTCTCCTCCATCGTCTCCCTTGGCGCCTCCAACTATCTGGTGGGAGGCGCGGTCGACCTGTGGACCATCCTGATCGGCATTGCGGTGCTCATTCTGCTGCTCCGCTTCCGCTGGTCCGTCCCCGCGGTCATCGGCCTTTCCGCCGCCCTGGGGGTGCTGCTGGTGCGGTGACGGCCCTGCCGCGGGCCTTTGCATGCTGCGGATATCAAAAGGCGCCGGGGGTTAGCCCCGGCGCCTTTTCTCTTTTTGTTTTATCCGGCCTGTTCCGCCGCCCGGGCCTGTTCGGGGTCGTAATCCCGCAGGAGCCCCTCATACACCAGCGCAAAGCCCGGAAGCTGGTACAGGTGGTAGGGCCGCACCAGGGCGTAATCCCGGTCCGCCTGCCAGATCCCGCTCTCATCCAGCACCTGCGCCACAAACTGGGAGCAGAAGTACCGGTTTTTCACATGCAGCGGCACGTGAAACGCCGTGGTGAGGATGCCCAAATGGTTGAATTTATAGATCGACGGGTCTTCGTCAAACCGCGCCACCACCGCCCGGGCCCTCCGGTACTGCTCCTCCGTCACCTTCCTGTGATAGACGCGGCACCGGGTGTTTTTAAAAATCAGGAACACCCCTTTTTCCCGGCTCTCGTGCACAAAACCGGCCAGGAAAGGGTTTTTGGGCACCAGCCTGCCAAAGCTTGCCATATCGGTGAGCTCGCGGTTAAAACTGACAGAAGCGTGGCTGTACGGCTTTCGGGTAAAAAACCGCACCACCCGGGAGAGGATCGTCCCCGTCTGGGTCACCACAACATAAAAATTCCTCTTCTGCTCCACAGCTTTTGCCCCCTCCTGCCGCATACCCGCGCCGCTTTTTTCTCCCGCGGGCGCCTTCTTAAAATTTGACCCGTTCATTGTATCATCTGCGGGCGGAGCGGTCAAATCTCTTTTCCCGCCCGGCGTGTTCCACGGCCAGCACACGGCCCCGGTAGCGCTTTCCGCTGAGTGCCTCCTCTACCTGTCCGCAGGCCCCCTCCGGCACCTCGGCAAAGGCGTGCCGCCCGTAAATGGAGATCTTCCCGATCTCTCTGCCCGGCAGGCCGGATTCCCCCGCGATCAGCCGCACCATATCCCGGGCCTCCACACGGTTTTCCGTTCCGATATTAAAAGAAAGGCGCACCATACCGGGCTCCGGGCCGGGGTCCGCCGACGGGCGGGCCTTCCGCACTGCCGCAGGCTTTTTGCCCCGCCTTTCCCGGCTTTTTTCCGGTGCGGGCTCCTCCGCCCGGCTGCCTCCCACAGAGAGGGCCAGCAGAGCCGCGGCGATCTGCCTCAGACCGGCCCCATCAGCAGAGCCCTCCTCCAGCATTTTTTGAAGATATCCCTCATACTGTGCCGCGGCGCCGGAGGCAACAGCCTCTTTTGCCTCCTCCAGCCTGCGCCGCACCCGGAGCTCCTCCACGTCGGCGGCGCTGGGCAGGGCGGCCGGGGAGATTTCCGCCTTGGTATAGCGCATAATCTCCCTCAGGCGGTACAGCTCCCGCCGGGTCACCAGCGTATAGGCAGCCCCCTTCCGGTTGTTCCTCCCGGTGCGGCCGATGCGGTGGACATAGTATTCGTCATCGCCGGGGACGTCGTAGTTAAACACCGCTTCCACGTTCTCCACATCGATGCCGCGGGCGGCCACGTCAGTGGCCACCAGAAGGCTGACCGCCCTCCGGCGGAACCGGTCCATCACCCGATCCCGCTGAGACTGCTTCATATCGCCGTGGAGCGCCTCCGCGGCCCAACCCCGGGCGGACATCCCCGCGGTGAGCTCATCCACCGCCCGCTTGGTATCGCAGAACACAATGGCCAGGCGGTACCCGTTCGCGTCCATCAGCCGGGCCAGCGCGTCCATCTTTTCGCTTGCCCGCACCTCGGCGTAATACTGCTCGATGTTCGGCACCGTTACCTCGCGGCGGGTAACCTGGACCAGCTGCGCGTCCCTCTGATAGGTATCGGCGATCTCCCGGATCTCCGGGGAGACCGTAGCGGAAAAGAGCACCGTCTGCCGGTCAGAGGGAGCCCCCTCCAAAATGGTGTCGATGTCCTCCCGGAAGCCCATATTGAGCATCTCGTCCGCTTCGTCCAGCACCGCCATTTTCAGCCGGTCCAGGCGGATGGTCCTCCGGCGCAGATGATCCATCATCCGCCCCGGGGTAGCCACAATAATCTGGGGCTTTCTGCGCAGGGCCTCTATCTGCCGTTCAATGGGCTGCCCCCCGTAAACCGGTACGATGCGCACGCCCCCCGCAGAAGCGGGCGATGTTCTGCAGCTCTCCGGTGATCTGAACTGCCAGCTCCCGGGTGGGGCAGAGCACAAGCCCCTGCACCGCACGCTCCGCGGGGTCCGTCCGCTGGATGAGGGGAATGCCGAAGGCGCAGGTCTTTCCTGTCCCGGTAGGGGCCTGGGCGATCACATCCGCCCCCTCCAGCAGTAGCGGGATACCCTGGCTCTGGACGGGGTTGCCTCTTCAAAGCCCATCTCCCGTATTCCTTTTCGGATCTGCTCCGATATATTCAAATCTTCAAAACGCAAATTCCCCATGGATTCTCCTGTTCTTTTTCTGTTTTCTGTTCTTCTTTCCACCGGGCGCCTCTGCCCTGCTCCTCCGCCCGGAAAACAAAAACAGAAAAGGCCCATTTTAAGCCTTTTCTGTTCCAAATCCTTCACAGTACTCCAGATAAAAATCAGCTTACAAACAGCGCGGGGGCCTCCGGCCGCACGCCGCCTCTGTTTATTGTACCACGAAATGCCCCCCGACAACACAAAACGGGCAAAGCTTTTAAAAAACGTCGTTTTCGCCAAAAAACAGCTGCCCTCAGGAGGCGCTCCCATCTCTTTTTCCCTGCGCGCCCCCCGCGGCGGAGCCTCCCGGACGCAGAAACAGCCCTCCGCACCTTCGCAGCGCAAGGCGGACCGGCCTGAGCAGCACAAGGGCGCAGGCAAAATTCCCGCCGCAGTGGAGCAGGTCAAAGGGGATGCCGGACACCCACCAGGCAAACCCGGCCGCCGCACCGTTCATCACCCCGTAGGAGAGGGCATACAGCGCCCCGTAGGAGAGGCCGAACAGGGCGGACACCACGGCAAAGAGTACGCCGCTCTCCGAGCGCCTGAAAAGCCGCGCCGCAAGGTAGAGCACCAGCCAGACGTAGAGCTGGGGGAACCACCAGATGCCAAAGCCGTTGAGCAGCCCGTACAGCAGGACATAGGTGTACACCGCGGGCAGGGCAAGGCGCGGCAGCTCCAGCGCATACGCGATGACGAGCAGGCTCACAAGTTCAATATTCGGCAGGGCGTCCAGCGCAAACTTGGAGGCCGTCAAAACCGCCGCCATCAACCCGGCCGCCGCAATTTCCCGGACGTTTTTCATATCAGTATCCGGTCTTCAGCGTAAGCTCAAAGCGGTCGCCGTCCGCGATGGGGGTCAGGTCTGCTCCGGTCACCACGTTCTCGCCGCCCTTGGTGATGCACCACCACTGCTGGAGAGATTCCTCCGCCTTCACCCCGTCCGCCGAGGTGATAAACAGGCCATAGGGGCCCTCCTCCCCCTCGATGATCTTCTCCTCCGTCAGCGCCTGGCCCAGGAACTCGGCGTCGGTGGAGATCCGGTGCACTTTCTGTTCTTCCGCAGAGACAGACACCGTCACCTCGATGTGCTTGACGCCCGCCGAGCCCGCCGGACGCCCAAACCCCAGCCAGAGCCCCAGGGCGGCCAGCACCGCCGCCGCCAGCACCGCCACTGCGATCCACACCTGTTTTTTGTTTTTTCCCATCGTCTTTTCCTCCGTTTTCTCCGTCCTCCGCTTTTTTTGGGCCCGCCGGGGGACGCGCAAAAAAGCGCCTCTCCCCACGGAAGAAGCGCTCAGCATCCCAAACAAAACAGGGAACACCTACCGCGGCCATCCATCGTGGCGCAAGTACCCCGGACAGGCCCGGCATTCCGGCTGAAAGACGGCGCTCCGTCTTTTCACGGCGGCGGGACCGCACAGGAATTTCACCTGTTTCCCCGGGTGCCCTGTCAAAAAGCATTTGCCGGCTCGGGCCGGCACTTTTTATTTATTATAAGCCTTTTGCGGAAGATTACAATCCCACTCCGGCCGTTTACAGCTCTTTTTTGCCGTAAATACGGCGGGATATCCCAAAGGAAGCCCCATAGATCAGCAGGGAAAGCACCGGAGCGGCCACCGCAGCCAGCTTGAGCCAACCAAGCCGCACTGCAGAGAGCGTGCCCATGCGGGGCTCGGACAGGGTGAGGGCCGCTGCGGCGATCACGGCCCCCGTCACCGCCAAAATGGCCAAAAACAAAATCCGGCTCTTCTCCACCCCAAAGCGGTAGATAAGCGGGAACATCAGCGCCAGCAGCAGCACCGCCCCGGAAAAGCTCCCGATCAGCGACCCTGCCAGATCCTCCCAGCTCTGCCGTCCCGCGGCAAGGGCGGCCAGGCCGATCAGAAGCCCCAGCACACATCCGGTCAGGGTGAGGATGAGCCCCAAAAGATACTTGGCTCCCACCGCCTGGCTGCGGCGCACCGGGAGCGAGCAGGCGTACCGGTCCCACCGGGCCTGTTCATCGTAGGCGATGGAGGTGACCGCCGTCATGGCAAGCACCACAGCGATCATGCCGGACATGGCGGCGCCGCCATTCCCCAGCAGGGCAAAGGCCCCGTAAAAGACAAGCAGCAGCGCCATCACCCGGCCATACCTCCGCAGCACCAGCAGATCCTTGATGAGAAGCCCTTTCATCTTTTCCCCTCCTTCGACAGATAGAGCATGATGTCCTCGAGACCGGCCCGGTCGATCACAAAGCCCGGGTACCGCCGGGCGGCCGCTTCCCTGTCCCGCACCAGCAGCGAGACACCGAACCGTCCCTCCTGCGCCCGGGCCCGGTCGGCGGGCTCCAGCTCCGCCGCCTGCCCCGCGCCGCAGCGAAGGATGCCGAAGCGCTCCAGCATCCGGTCCTTCTCCCCGCTGAGCATCACCTCTCCACGGTGCAGAAAGGTAATGTAGTCCGCCGCTTTTTCCAGGTCGCTGACAATATGGCTGGAAATGAGAATGCCGTGCTCCTCTTCCCCAATAAACTCCAAAAACAGGTCTAAGATCTCATCCCGGACAATAGGGTCCAGGCCGCTGGTGGCCTCATCCAGAATAAGCAGCTCCGGATGATGGGCAAGGGCCGCCGAGATGGAGAGTTTCATCTTCATCCCGCGGGAAAAATCCCGCACCAGTTTTTCCTGCGGCAGCCCGAACTGCCTTAAATACCCCGTGAACGCCCCGTCGTCCCAACCCCGGTACAGGGCCCGGAATATGCGGGCGATATCCTTGGGCCGCAGCCCATCGTGGAAGCAGCACTCGTCGGTGACTACCCCGATCCTCTCCTTGACGCCGGGGTTTTCCCTTTTCATATCCTCCCCCAGCAGGCGGATCCCGCCGCGGTCGGGGGCGGCGGCCCCCAGCAGCAGCCGGATCAGCGTGGTCTTGCCAGCCCCGTTTTCCCCCACCAGCCCCATGATGGTACCGCGGGGCAGGGAGAGGTCCACGTCTTTCAGGGCAAAATCCCCCATGGTTTTGCACAGCCCGTTTATTTCCAAAATGTTTTCCACAGTCTATTCCCCCCGCAACAGCAAATCGATGGTTTCCTTCAGTTCCTCTCCAGAGACTCCGCCCGCCCGGGCCAGCTCCACCGCCTCGCTCAAAGCCCCTTCTATTTTTCTCAGGGTCTCCTCCCGCAGAATCTCCGCGTCCCGGGCGGCCACAAAGCTGCCCTTGCCGGGAACGCTCTGCACAAAGCCCTCCCGCTCCAGCTCTTCGTAGGCCCGCTTGGTGGTGATGACGCTGATGCGGAGCTCCCGCGCCAGCAGCCGCATGGAGGGAAGGGCCTCCCCTTCCCTCAGCTTTCCCGACAGAATGAGCCCCTTTACCTGGGATACGATCTGCTCATAAATGGGCTTTCCGCCGGAATTGCTGATGATGATGTCCATGGCGCATCTCCTTGCATCTGTCATACTGTATATATCATCTATATACAGTATACACGTATTGATCTCCCTGTCAAGAGCGGAAAAGAACTTTTCTTGACAGCGGAAAAAACTGCGGCTATCATGAAGATATCCGCACCGGTGCGCCCGCGCTCTGCACAGTAGGAGGAACGATATGAAAATTGAAACGCAATGCCTGCACGAAGGCTATCATCCCCAGAACGGCCAGCCCAAGGCCCTTCCCATTTATCAAAGCACCACCTATACGTACGACTCTACCGAGCATATCGGCAAACTCTTTGACCTGAGCGTCGAGGGGCATATGTATTCCCGCATCTCCAACCCCACGGTGGAAGCCGTGGAGAAGAAGATCGCCGCCCTGGAGGGCGGAGTGGGAGCCCTGTGCACCACCTCCGGGCAGGCCGCCAACCTGCTGGCCATCCTCAACATCGCCCAGGCGGGGGATCATTTCATCAGCGCCGCTACCATTTACGGAGGCACCATCAATCTTTTCGGCGTCACCCTCAAAAAGTTCGGCATTGAATGCACCTTTGTGGACGCCGAAGCCCCCGCGGAGGAGATCGAAAAGGCCATTCGCCCCAACACCAAGGCCATCTTCGGCGAAACCATCGCCAACCCCTCCATCGAGGTATTCGACATTGAAAAATTCGCGGGTATCGCCCACCGCCACGGCCTGCCGCTGATCGTGGACAACACCTTTGCCACCCCCATCCTCTGCCGGCCTTTTGAGTTCGGAGCGGATATTGTCACCCATTCCACCACCAAGTACATGGACGGCCACGCGGTGCAGGTGGGCGGCGCCATTGTGGACAGCGGAAAATTCAACTGGGCAAACGGGAAATTCCCCGAATTTACCGAACCGGATGAATCCTATCATGGCGTCGTCTATACCAAAAACTTCGGCAGCGCCGCCTATATCACCAAGGCCCGCGTGCAGCTCACCCGGGATTTTGGCACCTATCCCTCCGCTCAGGCCGCCTTTTTGCTGAACCTGGGACTGGAGACCCTGGCCGTGCGCATGGAACGGCACTGCCGCAACGCGGAAAGGGCCGCTGAGTTTTTGGCTGCCTCCCCCAAGGTGGAGTTTGTGCACTACCCCACCCTGGCAGGGGACCGCTACCACAGCCGCGCCCGGAAATACCTGCCCCACGGCTGCAGCGGCGTTATCTCCTTCTCCCTCAAGGGCTCCCGGGATACGGCCATCCGCTTCATGGACAGCCTGAAGCTTGCCAACAACGTGGTCCATGTGGCGGATATCTGTACCTGTGTGCTGCACCCCGCGAGCTCCACCCATCGCCAGCTTACCGATGAACAGCTGACCGCCGCGGGCATCACTCCGGGGCTTATCCGGCTCTCTGTGGGGCTTGAAAACATCGACGATATTTTGGAAGACCTTCAGAACGGCCTGAACGCCCTGGACTGACCGGAAGCTCTTCCCGCAAAAAACACGGAGGCGGCCCCCAAAAAAGGGGCCGCCTCCGTGTTTTTTTCTCTGCTGCGGCAGCTTCTGAACAGCCTGTCCGATAACAAAAAAGCGGCCCGTTTGTCCGGCCGCTCCTTATCCTGTTTTACCGCGCAGCGGATCAGCCGTTCCAGCCCTCAAATTTAACCTCTTCCCCATTCTGAAGAGCCTCATCCATAAGGCGGATCAGCTCCAGCGTACTGCGGAACTTCTGGGTCTTTTTGCTCTCGATCCACTGGATCGTCCCCTGCCAGGTGGCGTTTTGGCGAAACTGGACATGGACTACAAAGGTGGCCTTTTCCCCCGCCTCAACCGTTGTCCTGTTTTCCTCCAATGTTATCACCTCGTCCCGTGCGGGTTTTGCTTTGGGCTCTTCTCCCGTCTTTTTGATGTAAAAGCTCCGGAGCTGATGGGTAGGCTGCGGAAAAGACAGCTCGTTAAACAAGCCCTCCAGCTGGCCGATCAGAGACACAAGCCCCTGAAAGCTCTGCGTTTTATCATATACCGCACTGTAGACCCTTCCGGAAATTTCAAAATCGCTGTACCGGTCTACCAGCACCGCAAACTGAGAGACATTACCCGGGCGAATAGGAACTCCATCTATCGGCATACGATTTATCTCCGCCCTTTCTGTTTTATATTATACATACGTCAGTCATACGAGAGTCACAAAATACCCGCCGCATAGTTTTCTTCTCGGCGTCTATGACAACCGTTTCTACCCCTGCATCTCAACAGGGTCCAGAGGCTGGAGCTTGGTATGGATCTTGACCGCAGGCCCTTTGTACTTCCGGTAAAAATTCTCCAGGATACGCTTGATGACCATTTCGCCGTTTTCGAAGGTCAGGGTCGGAAGCATCAGCACAAATTGTGTCCCGCTGAAACGGGACACAACGTCCCCTTTGCGCAGGCTGCGCAAAGCTACGTCCTGCAGCTGGTTCATTACGTCGATCAGGATCCGCATCTGCGGTACGCCGTCCTGCGGCGTGCTCACCGTAAGCAGCGCCACAAAAACAGACTGCCCGGTCCGGGCCGCCGCCCGGGCCTCCAGGCGATAGAGGTTTTTAAAGATCTCGTAGTCACAGCTGAACGCGCCCGATACGCAGGAGCCCTCCTTCAGGTCCTCTTTGATGGTCTGCAGGTCAGTCTCCACGCTCTTAATGTTCTGAATGATCTCCTGATACAGGGCGCGGATGTTATCGGAAGGTTTGACGCCGAGCTCTTTGTAAAACAGGTCACAGAGGTGTTCATAGTGCGCCAGGGCCTTGCTCTGCTTTCCGGAGGCGATGAGCGCCCGGATGGTAAATTCGTGGATCTTTTCGTCAAAGGGGTCGAAGGAAGCGGCCCGCTCACAGATCGCCACGACCTCATCGTAACGTCCGCGCACCATCATCAGCGGCACCGCCCCGCTGATGCTCTCCATATAGATCCGTCGGTAATACTCCGACAGTGGGATCACCCATTCCTCGAAGGCAGATTTGGGCAGAAAATCTCCTTTATAGCAGGCGATGGCCTTTTGATAGAGCTCCAGGGCCTCTTCCTCATCGTCGGAGGACTTTGCCCTTTTCCAGAATGCTTCCATTTCCTCGGTATCCACGGTGCAGGGAAGGGTGTTGTTCCAGGAGTAGGCTCCCCTCTTATAAAGAATAAAATCATAGCCGCAGCCCGGTATACCGTTTTTTAGGATCGTCCTCAGGCGGTACACCAGGTTTTTCAGCGCATTGGCGGGGTTGTCGCTGGAATCCCCCGGCCAAAGGATCTCAATTAACTTTTCCTGCGAAATATCTTTAAAGCGGTTCGCCAGCAGATATTCCACCAAATTCCAGACCTGTTTGGTCCTTCCGGTATTCTCGGACACCTCCTGGTCGGCCACCTGGATGGCGAAACCGCCCAGCATTGTGATGTTGATCATCTGCTGTTCCATAGCATTCTCCCCTTTGACAAAACTTCCGTTTCCTCTATAGTCACATTATACTATAATTCTGTGCCCAATGTACAGGGTGAAAAACATCGAATTTGGGGTGATTTTTACTTTAAAATCCGCTTTAAAACGCGATTTTCGCGTTAAAAGTTACCTTACCGCTCAAAAGGCCTGCGCCGCATGCCGTTTGCCTTTACACAGCAAAAGCCCTCCCCGGCAGATACCGGGGAGGGCTTTTGGAGCACACCGGCGCCGGAGCGAAACGCCCCCTTGCCCGGTGTTTTGTAATAGGGATCAGTAATTTACTTTGACATTCGGGCCCAGAATACCGGCGTACCCGCCTCTCTTTGCAACAGCGGAACCCTCGGGATGGCCGATCAGCCATTTGTTGGCACCGAAGAGCAGCTCATCCTGCTTGGAATAGAGCTTCTCAGGCTTGGTGAAAGCGCCGTTGGTACCGCGAGTGAGGATGACCAGGCACTTAAAGCCGCTGTCCATCACTTTGCAGGGAGCATAGTGCAGGGTGGTGGCGTGCAGCTCAACAGGAGTACCTGCGGGCACATAGAAACCGATCACGTCTTTGGACTCCAGCTTGTTGTCCACAACATCCACCAGGCTGTACAGCAGCAGCACCATGTCGGAAACGCCCACGTTGATCTCGTTGCATTTATGGAACTCCAGGGCGTTGAGCAGGGAACCGTTTCCGTTGCAGTAGCCTACCTGGGCGGGCATACCGGCATAGATGTTCTGCTCCACCAGCTTGGTCAGGGGCAGGGCCTCCATCTCGGGGACGGAAGCAACGTATTTGTTGCCCTCCTCCGGAACCTCGGTGTGTTTGTCCAGATACTCTACATAGGGGGTAAAGTCGTATCCATCGATGACCCGGCCGAATTTGGCAAACTCGGGGTCCAGAACAGAATAGAACTTGATCCCGGGATTTTTCGCTCTCAGTTCTTGCAGCATATTTCTCCACTCCGTTTTGATAAATTTCACTCAGGGCCTTCGCAGCAAAGGCCTTGCGGAAGGCTTTTGCCGCAGGGAACAGGCCCGTCGCCGTGCTGATTTTATTGTATCATGTTCCCCGGGGGAATTCAATACATATTAAGACAGATTATCCCTCCGCTTCCAGACAGACCCGCACCGGGGCCAAAGCCTCCACCCGTCCGGGCTCCACCCTGCAGCTCCACGCCAGGGGGGTCACCCCCTCCTCCGCACCCTGCCGCAGGGCCTGACCGAATTGGGGATGGGTGCGGTCGTTGGGGCAAAGCAGGCGCACCCCTTCCATCTGCACGATAAACACGGCGTAGGCAAGGTACCCCTGCTGCCGCGCCCTGGCAAGGCCCCGCAAGTGCTTCACGCCCCGCTCGGTGGGAGCGTCGGGAAACCGGGCCACCCCGTCCTCCTCCAGCGTGACCCCCTTTACCTCTACAAAGGCGCGCCGGGAGCCCGCCTCCAGGTAGAAGTCAAACCGGGAATCCTCAAATACCGTCTCCGGGCGGATCCGGTCAAAAGGGCCCTCCATTCCCGGCAGCGTAATCACGCCGTTTAAAAGCCCCTCCTTAAAGATATGGTTGGGGGCCTGGGAATCCAGGTTGACAAGGCGCCCGCCCTTCTCCGCCTGGATGAGGGAATAAGCCGTCTTCCGCCCGGGGCTGTCGTGATGCTGCAGCCATACCCCCGTCCCGGGAAGCAAAAGCTCCCGGCAGCGTCCGGTGTTTTTTACGTGGCAGCGCTCCTGCCTTCCCTGCACTTCGCACAGGGCGATAAAGCGGTTAGGGCGGCTGAGGAACCTCCCCCGCACCATGTTTTCGTAGGTCATATCTCCGCCTCCCCGTCCTCCCGGCAAAGGGCCTCCAGCTCCCGGAGAAAGGCCTCGTCCTGCTCCGGCCTGCGCCGGGACGGGCCCCGGGTGCGCCCTCCCGCCCGGCGCGCCTTCGCGGAGAGGTGCCGGTCCATCAGCAGAGCGTCTATATTCTCCCGGGTGTAGCGCATCCCATCCTGGTTTACCGGGCGCGCCCCCCGGACCAGGGCCATGGCGGCCAGGCCGTAGTCCTGCGTCACCACGATATCCCCCCGCTTTGCCCTGCCCACCAAGGCAAAATCGGCGGAATCCGCCCCTTTGGAGACGATCAGCGTCTCGGCGCCCTGCCGGTGCATCTCATGGGAGGTGTCGCAGACAAGCAGCACCGGCAGGGAAAACCGCTTTGCCATCCGGATCGTCTCCTCCACCACAGGGCATCCGTCCGCATCTACCAGTATTTTCATGCCGTCCCCTCCGGTTTTTTCTGATTTTCACAAAATTTTCTGTACATTATTAAAATTTTGTGTTATATTGACGTTATACCGTTTTCTGGGCCATTCTTCTCCCGGTGCGGTACTCCCGATCTATTATTTTTAACCGACAAAAAGAGCCGATGCAGATCGGCTTTTTTTGTTGCCCAGCCGCCCGGGAAAGCCCCCGCTTTACAAAGTGAAAACGCGGGAATATAATAAATGCGTCTTTTTCCGGTACACCGGAAAAAGCTATTCTCTGCAAGAGGGCGGTGCAGCGCAGTGCTGTTTGATTTCCATATCCATGTCTTTCCCGAGAAGGTAGCCGCCAAGGCCATCCCCCGTCTGGCCGGCATCTGCGGCCAAACCCCGCTCACCGACGGCACCCTGCCGGATACCCTCCGGCTTATGGAACGGGATGGGGTGGACGCCGGGGCATTTTTGAATATCGCCACCAAGCCATCCCAGCAGCGCACCATCAACGAGGCCTGCCTTTCGATGCGCTCGGCCCGGGTGATCCCCTTCGGCTCGGTGCATCCGGAGGCCGACGACGCCGTGGAGGAGCTCTTCTGGATCCATTCCCACGGCATCCCCGGAGTAAAGCTCCATCCGGACTATCAGGGCTTTTTTGTGGATGACAAGCGCCTTTGGCCCATCTACGAAACCTGCCGGGAATTAGGGCTCATCCTGGTGTTCCACGCGGGGTGGGATCCGCTCTCCCCCGACCTCATCCACTGCCTGCCCGAGGCCTGTGCCCGGGTGCTGGAGGCCTTTCCCGGGCTCACGCTGGTGCTGGCGCACCTGGGAGGTATGAACCTCTGGGACGATGTAGAGCGCTTCCTGGTGGGGAAAAACGTCTATTTCGACACCGCCTGCCTGGAGGGAAAGATCTCTCCGGAGCGCCTAAGGCACATCATCCGATCCCATGGGGCGGATAAGATCCTCTTTGCCAGCGACTGCCCATGGGGCAGCCCCGCCGGCCTGCGGGAACTCATCTCCTCCCTGGGGCTCACACCGGAGGAGGAGAGCCTGATCTTTTGGGAAAACGCCTGCCGCCTGCTGAAGCTGCCGCGGTAGCCGGCGTTACCCCTCCAGCCGGTACTCAAAGTTCTCCCAGATGATCCGGCAGCCCTCGTCGGCGCCGGGCGGCAGCAGCGCCATGGCCACCATGAGCTCTCCGCCGTCTTCGTCCATGAGCATTGCGTAATCTCCGTTTACCTGCCGCAGGGTATAAACAACCGGTCCCATTTTATGCTCCTCCCCTTTCTCCGGTATCATACCACGGCGCCGGAGGGCGGGTCAACCACGGGGCCTTGACAAAGCCTTTTTTCAGCGCTATAGTAAAAACTGTTCATCGGAGGGGATCGCGCAGAAGCCGCACGCCGGATAAGATGATGGGGAATCTCCCCATTTCTTGTCCGGCTTTTTCTGATTTTCCCCTTGTTTTATGCTGAGGAGGAATTGTATTGCGTTCCGGACAAGCTTCCCTGACCGAGGGGCCCATCGGCCCCACCCTGCTCCGCTTTGCGGTGCCTTTTCTGCTTTCCAGCCTGCTGCAGTCGCTCTACGGGGCGGCGGACCTGTTCGTGGTGGGGCAGTTTTCCGGCTCCGCCGCCGTCTCTGCCGTCTCCATCGGCAGCCCGGTGATGCAGACCATCACCTGCATCGTCTGGGGCCTTTCCACCGGCGGCACCGTGCTTATCGGCCGTCGGGTGGGGGAGCGCTCCCCGGAAAAAGCCGCCAGTGCCGTGGGCACCATGGCCCTGCTGTTTTGTCTGGCCGCGCTGCTGCTGACCCCCGCCATGTACCTGTGCACCGACGGCGCCATCGCCCTGATGCACACCCCCGCCGAGGCTGTGGAGGACACCCGCAGCTACCTTGTTATCTGTTCCATGGGCATCCCCTTCATCATCGGCTACAACGCCGCCGCCGGCATGTTCCGCGGAGTGGGGGATTCCCGCACCCCTGTGTTTTTCATCGCCCTGGCCTGCGCCATCAACGTCGCGGCGGATCTTCTTTTGGCAGGCGGCCTCGGCATGGGGGCCGCCGGAGCCGCTCTGGCCACCATTTTCGCCCAGGGCGTCAGCTTTCTGGCCTCGCTCTGGTATATCCTCCGCAGAGGGCTTGGAGAGATCCGCCTCTCTAAGCGGGATCTGCGGCTCGACCCCCAGTGTGTCCGCCAGATCCTGAAAGTGGGTATCCCGCTGGCCCTGCAGGATACTCTGGTGCACGGCTCCTTTCTTATCATCACAGCCTTTATCAACGCCCTGGGCCTTGTCGCCTCCGCGGCCGTGGGGGTGGTGGAGAAGATCATTACCTTCGCCATGCTTCCCCCCTCCTCCTTCGCCGCTGCCGTGGCGCCCATGGCCTCCCAAAACCTGGGGGCCAGGCGCCCGGACCGTGCCTGGAAAACCCTTTGGTACGGCATTGGCTTTTCCCTGATCTGCGGGCTGCTGACAGCCGGGTATTCCCAACTCTGGCCCCAAAGCCTCACCGGCATCTTCTCCCGCGACCCCGCTGTGGTGGCCGCCGGGGCCGGCTATCTGCGCACCTACGCCTGGGACTGTGTTCTCACAAGCTTTATCTTTTCCATCAACTCCTACTTCAGCAGCCGGGGAAAAGCCGCTGTTTCGTTTCTCCACAGTATCCTGGCCACCTTCGGCGTGCGCATCCCTCTCACCTACTATTTCAGCCGTCAGGCCGCCGTGTCCCTCTCGGCCATGGGCCTTGCCGCCCCGGCAGCCACCCTGCTCTCCCTGCTCATCTGCCTGCCGTATCTGTACTGGCTGCGCCGCAGGGAGGATCTTTCCGCCTGAAAGGAGGGCCTTTGCATGACTCTTTCCCCCGGCAGCGCCTGGGAAAACACCGTCTTTCGGGACGAGGATTTTTCCGATGGACTGTTTCAGAATATCACCTTTACCCGGTGCAGCTTTAAAAATATCCCCATGGACTGCCTTGTTACAGAGCACTGCACCTTTGACCAGTGCGACTTTACCTTTACGCGGCTCGGCGGCTCCACCCACCGCTTCAGCGGCTTTTTAAACTGCCGCTTTTCCGGCGCAAGCCTGTTTGGCGCCCGCTTTTTCCAGTGCAAAGGCACCGGAACCCTCTTTGCGGACGCCCGGCTCACCGGGGCTGTATTCACCGGTGGAAGCTACTCCTATGCCATGTTCGGCGGGTGCGACCTCTCCCGGCAGGATCTTTCCGGCATCAGCTTCGCGGGAGCGGACCTGCAGGGCTGCCGGTTTCAAAAATCGGTCCTCACGGGGTGCAGCTTCAGCCGTGCCCTGCTCTCCGGGGCCGATTTTACCGGCGCGGACCTGCGGGGCGCCGTCCTGGGCGGAGTGGATTTCCGCTCCATCACCATGAAGAACACCCTGATCGACCTAAACCAGGCCGTACTGATCGCCGAATCCCTCGGCGCACACTGTGCCGACCTTTAACTTGGCGCTCTCATCTGCATAAAACAGCGGCGCCTCCTGCTTTCCAAAAAGCAAGAGGCGCCGCTTCATTTTCGTGTTGCCGGTCGTTCTCTTTTTCAGCTTTCGCCCTCCTTCGAAAGCATTCCTCTGGCCCACCGGGCGGCCCTGTACAGGAGCGTGCCCGTAAAGCCGCCCTCCTCCGCTATCAGGGCGCTGCCCCGCCAGGCGGAGAGAAACACCCCCAGCAGCGCCAGGTCACATATCATCAAAGAGCCCCCGTAAGAAAAAAACAGAACGGCGTACCCGAAGGGAAAGACCCCTAAGTTTAAAAGCAGCCCGCTTACAAACCGCAGGGCAAACAGCACCGCGGCCCCTCGGGCAAGGGCCCTGCCGAAGGCCGGGCGAATCCGGAAGGAGAGCCGGAACATCCGCACCAGAAAAACCGCGATAACCGCCGCGCAGAGGACGCCCGCGATCCATCCGAACCGCCCGATGACCAGGGTGAGCATAAAGTCGTTAAACCCACCCGGGATCGGCGGCATCTCCTCCCCCGGCCACACAAGGGTGTTCCCCCACGCCGCGGCCCCGGACAGGGTACGGCGCACCAGGGCAAACAGATACCCGCCCTGGGCCGGGTCCCCCGCTCCGCGCCGGTAAGCGTGCACAAGCCCCGGCAGCAGCGCCGCCAGGGGGAGCAGCCCCCCGATGGACGCTGTGAGCCCCAAAAGCCGCTTCTGCGGCCCAAAATGCCCCCCAACGGCAAGCGGCAGCAGCACCGCCAAAAAGCCGCCCCACAGGATGACAGCCGCTGCCATCTGCGGCAGCAGCACAAGAGTAAAAAGGGCACAGGCGCACAGCACCCCCGCTGCCAGCAGCCCCGGCAGACCCTTTCCCTTCAGCCGCGCGCAGGCCGCGGTGACCGACAGCAAAAACAGCACCGTCATGGGCCAGGCGGGATTAAAGGAGATAAAGCCCAGGTCCACCCAAATTCTGCCGCCCACCCGGCGGCCGCTCAAAAGCCCCAAAAGGGGAAGGGCGCAGGCCGCCAGGTAAAGCGCCGCCGGGTGCCGCAGCAGCAGCGTGTAGTCCGCCCGGCGCAGCAGAAAAAGCACCGCCGCCCCCGTTAGGGCGTACCCGCCAAAGCGCACCGCCAGCAGTCTTGCCCATTCCGGAGCGCACCACAGCACCGCCGCCCCGGCAGCGCACATCAGCAGGGCCAAAAACGGAGTCAGGGCGTCAAACCGGGGGCAATGGCGTCTTTGCAGCTCCTTTCCCAGCTGCTCCGGGTCTCCCATGGAAAGCACCGCGCGCCGCTGGGCCTCCTCCCGGCCAAGGCCCTCCCCTTCCAGACGCTCCGTCAGGTCGTCTATATGGCCGGCAAGCTCCCGGCGCACCGCCTCTCTGGCTTTCGGGGAGGTGATGTGCCCGCACACCTGCTCCAAAAAATCCTGCATACATCTATCCCTCACGGCAGAGCCCTCCCATCACCTGCTTTACCGCGCCGCAAAAGCGCTGCCACTCCTTGCGCTTTTCCTGCAGCAGGCGGTTTCCCCGGGGCGTGATGCGGTAATATTTTCTTTTCTTTCCCGCCGTGCTGTCGGCAAGGTAGCTCTCCACCGCTCCGTCCTGCTCCAGCGCGTGGAGCACAGGGTACAGGGTGCCCTCCTTCATGGAAAAAACCTTCTCCGAGCGGCGCTCCAGCTCCGCGATCATCTGATAGCCATACATATCCTGTTCCCCCAGCAGGCTCAGCACCAGCATCACCGTGCTCCCGGAGGCCCATCCCTTTTCTGCTTTCATGGCGTCCCCTCCCTAAGTCCATATACATTGGATCCCGATATATATAATATACATAGAATCCCGAGGTATGTCAAGGAGATTTTTTCGCCCCTTGCGGGCCAATTTTTTAAACCGAAAACACATTTTGAGGGCGTTGATTTCTTGTGTTCCCGGCGGCCCGGTGTTACAATAGCCCCAGGCCCCGCCGCCTGCCGCCGAAGCGGCGGGTATCACGCCGTTCCTTTACTTCGTTTTTCCGCTGTTCCTGAAAGGAGGAAGCACCCAATATGAAAAAAACCGCCGTTCTTGCCCTTTGTCTCTGCTTTCTGTTTTCTTCTCTCCTCTGCGCCTGCGCGGGCGCGGCGCCGTCCGCTGCGCCCGGCCCGGAGGGAGGCGGCCCATATCCGCCGGCGCCGGAGGAGGAAGGCAGTTCCTCCGCCCCGGCCCAAAGCACATCCGGAGAGAGCCCGGAGGCCTCCCTTCCCACCGTGGATGGAAACACCGCCCTGATCCCCGGGCTGGGGCTGCGCTTCTGCTTTCCGGAGCCCTGGGCGCCCCTTTCTCCGGAGGAGGTCTCCGCCGTGCTGGACGGGATCCCGAACCAGGATATTCCCGGGGCAGGCGAGGTGACCGCCGAGGAGCTGGAGGAGATGAAAAAGCGCGTTCTTCTGTTTATCCAGCCGGAGACCGGGGATCTTGTTCAGTTTACCGTCTCCGCCCGGGAGGAAGGCCAGGGCTTTGCCGCCTATGTGCGGGAAACCCCTTATGACAAGCTCTCCGGCGTTTTGACGGGCCTTTCCGAGATCAAGGAGCTCACCCTCGCCGGGGTGGATTTCTGCACCTTTACCGGGGAATACGCAGAGGCGGGCATGCTTCAGCGCTACTGGTACGGGGAAAAGGACGGCCAAATGCTGCAGATCACCTGCTCTGCTCAAGACAGCCTGGGAGAAATGGAAGACATCGTCTTTGCCGCAGAGAGCATACAGGAGTAAGGCCAAAAAGAAGGCTTCGGGCGCCGGCGCGCCCGAAGCCTTCTTTTGTTAAAACCCGGTAAAGCCCAGGCACCAAAGCAGGATTAAAAAACATCCAAACCACACGATGGCAAGGATGACCGGCACCCCCACAACGGACACCGCCCCCCACAAAATGCCATCCGCCACATCGCGGTCCTTTTTCGCAAGGGTCAGCCGCAGCGTCACGGCCCCCGCCAGAAAAAGCAGGATATCCCCCGCGGATAAAACCGCCGCCGCGTCGTACCAGCCAAGGGCCTCTTCCAAAGCGGAGGAAAGCACCAGCGCCAGCCCTCCCATGGCCACAGCGGCGCCGATCGTGGCAAAAAACGCCGCCAAAAACCGGCCAGCCTTTCTTTTGCGCCGGCCCGGTTCCGCAGGCGCCCCCGGCACAAGACAAGGCTCCTCTCCCGGGTACCCGCACACCGCGCGGCCCTGCTCGTCCCGCCATACCCAGCCGTACTGCGCCTCTCCGGAGGGGCTGCGGCGCGCGCAGAGGTACAGCGCCCTGCCGCCGGAGAGCACCGGCCGTCCCCACCAGACATAACCCCCCGCTCCGTCATACCACGGCGTCCCCCAGCCGTCCTGCCCGGCCGCCGGAAGTTCCTCCGGGCATGTGCCCCGTTTATCACACCTGTCTTTCAAAGCCTTCCCCTCCCTGTATCATCTGAGATCCGCTCTTTTTCCCACTGTTTTCAGCTCTTTGTTTTATTGTACCAAACCCAGACGGGATACACAAGAAAATTTCCGCCGTTTTGGCCTCCCCGCGGTTTGCCTTTTTCCGCTGTCTGTGATAAAATCTCCCTGTCCAGGCTCCAGAGGCCGCTGGACACCGTCCATGCCCCGCAGGAGGAGGGTATCCGCCATCCAAATGGCAGGGCCTTCCCCATCAAGCCCAGGGCCCTTCCGGCCAGGGCGGAAAGAGGAACTTTCTATGCAGCTCAAACAGAAAACCGGTATTTTCTGCGCCGTTTTGGCCGCCGCACTTTATTCCCTCAACGCCCCTTTTTCCAAACTGCTTTTAAGCGATGTTTCCCCCACCGTTATGGCAGCCCTGCTCTACCTTGGGGCCGGCTCCGGGTTGTTCATCGTCCGGTCTGCAGGGCGCCGCGGAGGGCGTTTTGCCCGGGAGATGCCGCTGACAAAAGCAGACCTTCCCTACACGCTGGGGATGGTGACGCTGGATGTCGCCGCTCCCATCCTGCTGATGACGGGGCTCCGTATGACCACTGCGGCCAATGTCTCGCTGCTCAATAATTTCGAGATCGTTGCCACAAGCCTGATCGCCTTTCTGCTGTTCGGCGAAAAAATCTCTCCCCGCCTGTGGCTGGCGATCGGCCTGGTCACCACGGCCAGCATGATCCTCTCTTTTGAAGGCGCGGAGAGCTTTTCCTTTTCCCCGGGCTCTGTGTTCGTGCTTTTGGCCTGTGTCTGCTGGGGGTTTGAAAACAACTGCACCCGCAGCCTCTCCGACAAAGACCCCTGCCAGATCGTCATCATCAAGGGGTTCGGTTCCGGGCTCGGGTCCCTTGTCATCGCCCTCTTTTCAGGGGAGCGCTTTCCGGACATTCTGCCCCTTCTGGCCGCTTTGCTTTTGGGCTTTATGGCCTATGGGCTGAGCATCCTGTTTTACATTTACGCCCAGCGTTTTCTGGGCGCCGCAAGGACCAGCGCCTATTACGCCGTCGCCCCTTTTATCGGCGCCGGGGTCTCCCTGCTGGTCTTTCGTCAGCTTCCTTCCCTCTCCTTTCTCCTGGCCCTGACTATCATGGCTCTGGGGGCCTACTTTGCGTCCTGCGCCCCTTGTAAGGAGGAAAAATAGCGGGACATCCTGTGCGCCCGGAGGTTTCGTCCGGGTACGCAGCGGCTGTTTTTTCCTTCCGGCCAGACAAAGGCGCAAAATGCCCCGGGGCGGTTCCCTTTGAACCGTCCCGGGGCTTTTTTGTTTCCGTGCGGAGGGCACAGCCCCCCCGCCAAAAAAATTTTCAGGTGTCCATGCGGGTAAACTCCCGCAGGGTGCGGCTGCGGTAGGTAAGGTCATCCCTCGTGGTAAACCCGCAGCTCTCCCAAAAGGCATTCCCTTTCCCGTTCCTGCAAAAGACCACGAGGTTTACCTTGCTGATCCCTTCCGCCTCCAGGGCGTTCATGGCACTTTGCAGCAGCGCTGTCCCGATGCCCTGGCGCTGCTCGCTTTCCATCGCCGCCATATGGCAGATCGTGCCGCGGCGCCCATCGTGCCCGCTCAGGATCACCCCTACGATTCGCCCGCTTTTTTCAGCCACAAAACAGGTGGAGGGGTTCCTGGCCAGGTAGCGCCCGATCCCCTCCCGGGTATCGTCCACGCTGTTGAGGCCCATGTTTGGAGTGGACAGCCACAGACGGTATACTTCGTCGTAATCCTCCAGTGTCAACATACGGGGCTTCATCAGCGGCCTCCTCTTTTTTGCCCTCTTTTGTTTACAGGGTCTCCGGCTCTCCGATCTCCTCGCCGAAGCACTCCACCGTCACGCGCTTCATGGCCTGGGGCTGCAGAGGCCTGTCGGAATAGTCCCGCTTTGCCGACACGATCCGGTCAGCCTCCCCGATACCCTCGATCACCTTGCCGAAAGCCGCGTACTGGCCGTCCAGATGCGGAGCATCTTCCACCATGATAAAGAACTGGGAACCCGCGCTGTTGGGGCGCATGGAACGCGCCATGGAGAGCACCCCCTTGGTATGCTTCAGATCGTTGGCAAAACCGTTGGCAGAAAACTCCCCCTTGATGGAATAACCCGGACCACCCATACCGGTGCCCTCCGGGTCTCCGCCCTGGATCATAAAGCCGGGGATGACGCGGTGGAAGATAAGCCCGTCATAAAAGCCTTTTTTCACCAGCGATACAAAATTTCTCACCGTATTGGGGGCCACGTCGGGGTAGAGCTCCGCCTTCATCACGCCGCCGTTTTCCAGTTCAAAGGTCACAATAGGGTTTTTCATGTTCTGATACTCCTTCTGATTTTTGTTTGATCCGGGTCTGAGCTGTTCTGTCTCCGCCCGTTTTACCGGGAGGAAAACTCCTTCTGCAGGGCGTTGAAGCGGGCCTCTGCAGCCTCTCCCGTCTCCTCCACCTCCGCCTGGGCCAGCGTATAGACCCCCAGGTTCTGCCCACCGCCCACACCGGACACCGTCACCGCGTCCCCGGGCTCCAGCCCCTGGGGCAGCCCGGAGGAAAGCTCGCAGCGCACCATGCTGCTCATGCCGCCGAAGCCCTCCGTAAAGGTCAGGTAATACCCGCCGGAAAAATCCTTCTCCAGCTGCGAGATGATCCCCGCCGTGCGAACCGCCTGCCCCTGATAGCGTTCCGGGTGCTCAAACAGCTCGATATAATGGACGTTGGGCGCGCCGGAGCGATCCCCGGCGCTCTGAGAGGAGGAAGAGGCCGGAGGCGGTCTGTCCGGCGAGGTGACCCGGGCCCCCGCCCAGACCGCCAGGGCCACGGCGGAAAGCACCACCGCCGCTCCCAGAGAAATTTTTTTCAAAAGCTTCATGGCGTTCCCCCTTCTCCTTTTATTAAAATACAGCAAAGCGCCCCAAAACACAAGGGGGCAAAGCCCGCGCACCCCGACTCCGCCTCTCACTGAAACGCAGAGCAATCCATGATAAAATGCGCTTTGCCATCATAAAACCGGAGACAATGAAACGGACTGTCCAAAATGCAGAGGAGAAGCGCGGGCGGGGTTTTACAGGCCGGAAGCGTAATGGCGCTCAACAACATGCGGCGCAGACCCTTGCCGGGCCCAAAGGGCCGGAGGAAACGGTGACTTTTCAGAAAGTCTTTTGACTTCAGTAGCTCTATCTGAAAAGCCCACAGCCTTATGATTTAAAGTGCCCGCCCACAGAGTGGGCGGATGCGCGTAAAAAAATAGCCGCAAAGCGGCTATTTTTTTATTCCGCCCTTTCCTCCCCGTACTCCGCCATCAAATGCTCCGCACATTGCTTTAGCTCCCCCAAGGTGGCGATCTGCACTCCGGAGGACACGATGCGGGATTTTGTCTTTGGCGGAAGGGACGCGAAATACTCGTCCAGATCCGGGTTAAAAAAATAGACGTCGTAATTCTGCAATTTTTTCACCTCCGGTCTCAGTATTCCCGCGCAAAAGCGTTTTTCTGCGCATTTCGGCCGGTAAAAATTCTTTTTCACTGTCCCGCTCCGGTCTTAGCTTCTTTCCGGCCAGGCCCCCTTACCGGAAAATGCAGGATATCGTTTTTCTGGATGCATATAATCCTGCAAATATATATTTATAACAATTATTTACGAAATTTTTCCTGCAAAATGGTGGTTTTGTCCCTTGTCAAATCCCTTTTGCGAGGCTATAATCGAGTTGAAATGAATGAACCGATTCTTTGCATTATTACCATGAAATTTTTCCTGCAAAGGAGCGCTTTTTATGGACATCAGAAAAGAACGCGATTCCATCGGCGAAAAAGAGGTACCAGCAGACGCCTATTATGGTGTGCAGAGCCTGCGGGCCAACGAAAACTTTCCCATCACCGGCACCCGGCTGCATCCCCGGTTTATCGACAGTCTGGCGGAAATAAAAAAGGCCGCGGCGCTGGCCAACTGCTGGGCCGGAAAGCTTCCTGCAAACCTCTGCGACGCCATCTGCCGTGCCTGTGATGAGATCCTTGCGGGCGGGCTTCACGATCAGTTTATTACCGACGCCATTCAGGGCGGCGCCGGCACCTCCGCCAATATGAACGCCAATGAGGTGATCGCCAACCGCGCCATTGAACTGCTGGGCGGCCAAAAAGGGGATTACACCCTGGTGCACCCCAATGACCATGTCAACATGGCCCAGTCCACCAACGACGTGATCCCTACGGCGGGCAAAATGACCGCCATCAAGCTGCTGGGCCAGGCCGCGGCGCAGCTGGCCCGTCTGGAGGAGGCCTTCCTGCAGAAATCCCGGGAATTTGACGATGTGGTAAAAATGGGCCGCACCCAGATGCAGGACGCCGTCCCCATCCGTCTGGGGCAGGAGTTCGGCGCCTATGCCGCCGTGGTCCGCCGGGACATCGCGCGCCTCTCCGGCTGCATCCGGGAGCTGCGGGCAGTCAACATGGGCGGTACTGCCATCGGAACCAGCCTCAATGCCGACAAGCTCTATGTCCACACCATCGTCCCGCGCCTGGCGGAGGTATCGGGGCTCGATCTGATCCAGGCGGAAAACCTCATCGACTCCACCCAGAACTTAGACTGCTTCGTCGTGGTCTCCGCCGCCTTGAAAACCTGCGCGGTGAGCCTTTCCAAAATTTCCAACGACCTGCGCATGATGTCCTCCGGCCCCCGCACCGGCTTCTGCGAGATCAACCTTCCCGCCCGCCAGAACGGTTCCTCCATCATGCCGGGCAAGGTAAACCCCGTTATCCCCGAAGTGATGACCCAGGTGGCCTACAGCATCATCGGCAACGACGTCACCGTCACCATGGCCGCAGAGGCGGGGCAGCTGGAACTCAATGCCTTTGAGCCGGTCATTTTCTACAAGCTCTTCGAATCCATCTCCACCCTGGCAAACGGCGTCTCCACCTTTGTGGACAACTGCGTGCTGGGCATTACCGCCAACCGCCAGCACTGCCGGGATCTGGTAGACGGCAGCGTCGGCACCATTACCGCCATCTGCCCCAAAGTGGGGTACCAGATGGCCGCCGAGATTGCTAAAAAAGCGGTCCGCACCGGTGCTCCCGTCAAAACCGTTCTGGAGGATGAGCTTCACCTCCCCGAGGCGGAGGTAGACCGCCTGCTGGACCCCTACTCCATGACCTGAACCCATACATTCCAAAAGGCCCGCCTGTACACTTGTACAGGCGGGCCTTTTTCAGTGCTGGTTTCTATCCGGGGCCGCCGTTTGGGACACCAGAGCAAGAAGTTTCTCTTCCGCCGCCGGCGGGTCGATGCTGAATGAATAGGAAAACCCTCCGCTTTCCCAAACCGCCAGGGATATTTTATCGCCCTGGCCTTTCAGCGTCACCTGTATCTCGCCGACCTCCCGCCGGGCTACCGTTTCATAGCTGTTGTAATCCCCCGATGGGTCCCCGCTCCCGGCCGTCTTGCGAAAGACGGCGGTTCCCTCCGCTCCCGACCAGGTGATCTGCGCAAGCTCTCCAAAGCAGGAAAGATATTCCACCTTTTCAGCCTTGACCGGA
>JALELV010000075.1 GCA_022768545.1 Oscillospiraceae bacterium | reverse complement strand
ATGGTGAAACCCTGGGGAACGGGAAGACCAAGATTGGTCATCTCCGCAAGGTTTGCGCCCTTACCGCCAAGCAGCTCTCTCATAGAGCCGTTTCCTTCGCTGAACAGGTAAACAAATTTCTTGCTCATTGGAATTACCTCCTTTAATTTTTCGCAGTCGCGCCGGGAGTCCGGCAGGGTTTCCCCTCCCTGTCCCACACGAATCTAAAGCCTATCTCCGTTGTAAAGCAGTAGGCACAGAAACATTATAACAGACCCACTGTGCTTTTGCCATATATTTGACAAAAAAAATACCCCACAATCAATTTTCTGTACATTTACTGAAAAGTTCCGGGAATCTCTTGCAAATACTCATAAAAATTGCAATAATATGAGGAGAAAAACCGTTATTTCAGGCGGTTTTCCAAAGAAGGCCGGGCCTTTTCTGTTCATAGGACAGCTTCCGGAAGAGTATGCTGGCAAAAAGGCTTTTTTCGGAAGGCCTGTTTTGAGAAAGGGTGTTTTATTTTGCGTGGTACCTGCGCTGTTCTGCTGGCCGCCGGCGACGGCAAACGAATGAAATCAGAAAAACCGAAGGTCCTGTGCGAGGTGCTGTTCCGGCCCATGGCGCGGTGGGCGGCAGACGCACTGAAAGCCGCCGGCGTGGCTGACCTGTGCGCCGTATGCGGGGCCGGGGCGGAGCTTGTGCAGGCGACTTTGCCGGAGTGTGAAGCCGTAATGCAGGCCCAGCGCCTGGGCACCGGCCACGCCGTGATGCAGGCCCGGGCCTTTTTGGAGCGTCACCGGGGCTGCGACTGCGCCGTTCTCTGCGGGGACGCCCCCTTTCTGGATGCCGATACCCTCTCCGGCGCCCTTGCCCTGCACCGCTCCAGCCACGCCGCGGTAACGCTGATCACCGCCTGCCTGGAGGACCCCACCGGCTACGGCCGCATTTTGCGGGACGGCGCAGGGCAGGTGATGGGCATTGTGGAGCAGGCTGATACCGATGCCGAAACTGCCGCCATCCGGGAGGTAAACTCCGGCGCCTATTGGTTCCGGACGGATTTCCTGCTGGAGGCCCTCTCCCATCTGGCCCCCGCCAACGCCCAGGGGGAATATTATCTGACGGATACCGTGGCGTGGGCGGTTTCCCAAGGCTTCCCTGCCGCCGGTTTTCCCGCCGCCTCCCCCGATGTAGTGTTGGGCGCCAACGACCGGGCGGGGCTGCTGCGCTTAAACGAGCTGGCCCGCCGCCGGGTGCTGGAAAAACACCTTCAAAACGGCGTGGAGATCGTGGTCTCCGATGGCGTGGTGGTGGCGGACGACGCAGTCATCGGCGCGGACACCGTCCTTCTGCCCGGTACCATCATCAAGCCCGGCTGCACGGTGGGACGCGGCTGTGTTATCGGCCCAAACACTGTACTGGAGCAGAGCTCCCTGGGGGACGGCTGCGTGATCAACGCCTCACAGATCGAGTTTTCCTCCCTCGGCTGCCGGGTGAAGCTGGGGCCGTTCTCCCACGTGCGCCCGGGCAGCTGCCTGAAGGACGGCGCCAAAGTGGGGAATTTTGTGGAGATCAAAAACTCCACCGTGGGGGAAAAGACCGCCGTGGCGCACCTGACCTACGTGGGGGACAGCGACGTGGGCAGCCGGGTGAATTTCGGCTGCGGCACCGTCACCGTCAACTACGACGGTTTCCACAAATACCGCACCGTCATCGGCGACGACGTGTTTATCGGCTGCAATGCCAACCTCATCGCTCCGGTAAAAATCGGGGACGGCTGTCTCATCGCCGCCGGCTCCACCATCACCGACGACGTGCCGGCCGACGCCCTGGCCATTGCCCGGGCAAGGCAGCTCAACCGCCCCGACTGGGCCCGCCAGCGGCGGCTGCGCCTCTCTCAAAAAGACTGAGCCTCCCCCAAAGGGGAAGCTTTAAACACAGGATAAGGAGTTTTCACCATGAATCTTCACGGCAAGGACATTAAAATTTTCGCTGCCAACGGCTGCCCCACTGTGGCGGATCACATCGCCCGGGTACTGGGGCTCCCCATGGGTAAATGCGACGTCACCCGTTTTTCCGACGGGGAGGTCTCCGTCTCCATCCATGAGTCTGTCCGCGGCTCCGACGTTTTTGTGGTGCAGTCCACTTGCCCGCCGGTCAACGACAACCTCATGGAGCTGCTCATCATGATCGACGCTTTCAAGCGCGCCTCCGCCGGGCGCATCACCGCCGTGATCCCGTATCTGGGCTATGCCCGGCAGGACCGGAAGGCCAAGGCCCGCGACCCGATCTCCGCCAAGCTGGTGGCCGACCTGATCTCCGCCGCCGGGGCGGACCGGGTGCTCACCATGGACCTGCACGCCCCGCAGATCCAGGGCTTTTTCAACATTCCGGTGGACCATCTGCTGGGCGTCCCCGTCATGGCCCCCTTCTTTGAGGAAAAGTTTAAGGACTGTCTCTCCGACATCGTGGTCGTCTCGCCGGACCTCGGCTCCGTAAACCGCGCCCGGAAGTTTGCCGAGCGCATCGACGCCCCGCTGGCCATCGTCGACAAACGGCGCCCCAAGGCAAATGCCTGTGAGGTGATGAACATCATCGGCGACGTCTCGGGCAAAAAGGTCATTATCGTCGACGACCTGATCGATACCGCCGGCACCCTCTGCAACGGCGCCCGGGCCCTGATGGAGGTAGGCGGCGCGGCGGAAGTGTACGCCTGCGCCACCCACGGAGTGCTCTCCGGGCCGGCCCTGGAGCATCTGGAGAAGAGCGTCATCAAGGAGCTTATTCTGCTTGATACCATCCCCATGCCGCCGGAGAAAAAGATCGACAAGATCACCATGGTGCCCGTGGGGCCGGTATTTGCGGAGGCCATCGAGCGCATCTACGCCGACCGACCGGTCTCCCCTCTGTTTGTATAAAGCCCTTTTCCGCCCCGCCGCCCGCGGCGGGGCGCTTTTGCTCTGGGCGCGTTTTCCCTTTGAATTTTCCGGCACTGTCTGATAAAATAAAAGCTGAACCGGCGGCGGGGTGTCACAGACATCCCGCCGCATTGGGCTGCGGCGCTGCCCCCGCACGCCGGGGCCCGCCCGAAAGGAGACCCGATATGGATATTTTTGACAAGCTTTTTAAAGCCGCCGCACCGGCCCAGCCCTCCGGCCCGGTGGAGCTGATCGTCGCCGGGTTGGGAAACCCTGGCAAGGACTACGAGAACACCCGCCACAACGCGGGCTTTTTGGCGGTGGACAGGATCTCCGCCGCTCTGGGCATCCGGGTGGATCGGCTGAAGTTCAAATCCCTCTGCGGGGAGGCTGTAATAGAGGGAAAACGGGTGCTGTTCATGAAGCCCTCCACCTTTATGAACCTCTCCGGCCAGGCCGTCACCGAGGCCATGGGCTTTTACAAGGTACCGCCGGAACGTGTGCTCATCTTCTACGATGACATCTCCCTGCCCCCGGGCCGCCTGCGCATCCGGCGCAAAGGCTCCGACGGCGGGCACAACGGCATGAAGAATATCATTTATCTCTCCGGAAAAGATACCTTCCCCCGGGTCAAAATTGGGGTAGGGGCCAAGCCGCACCCCGATTATAACCTGGCGGACTGGGTGCTCAGCCGCTTTCAGCCGGACGAACGCAAAGCATTGGATACCGCACTGGAACATACCATAGACATTGTAAAGCTCGTCGCCGCCGGAAAGATCGACGAGGCCATGAACCGGTACAGTTCCTGACCGGCACAGGTTCCATTTTTCACCCAGCCGCACTCCAAAGCGGCACAAGGAGGGAAAACCATATGATCGAACGCATCATCCGGCAGGCGGGATGGTACCGCCGGATGCTCTCCGGCCTAAGCGCCGGGCGGGGCGCGGTATCCGTTACCGGGCTCTCCAACCCCCACAAAGCCATCGTTCTGGCTGCCGCCGCAGAGGCCGGGCCCCTTCTCGTCATCGTTCCGGACGAGGCCGCCGGTACCCGCATGGCGGAGGATCTCTGCGCCCTTTTGGGGGAGGACGCCGCCCTTTTGTACCCCTCCCGGGAGTTTACCTTCCGGGACGTGGAGGGTGTCTCCCGGGAGTACGAACAGACCCGCCTCGGCGTGCTGGGGCAGGTGGCGGAGGGCCGCTGCAGGATCGTGGTGGCGGGGGTGGAGGCCGCCCTGCAGTACACCATCCCCCCGGACGTGCTGCGGGAAAACACCCTCACCCTGCGCGCCGGGGAGGAATACGACCTTGCACAGCTGGAAGAGCGCTTTGTCAAAAGCGGCTACGAGCGGCGGGACCAGGTGGACGGCAGATGCCAGTTCTCCGTCCGCGGCGGCATCTTGGACTTTTTCTCCCCGCAGAGCGCCTTCCCCTTCCGGGTGGAGTTCTGGGGAAATGAGATCGACACCATTTCCGCTTTCGACCCGGATACCCAGCGCCGCACCGACACCGTAAAATCCGCCGATATCACCCCGGCCCGGGAGGTGCTGTTCCCCTCCGCCCCCTGGCTGTTAAAGCGCATGGGAAAGGCCCACGACGCCCTGCGGGGCAAACAGGGGGTGCTTGCCAAGGAGCACCTTCTCTCCGATATGGAGAAGCTGGAAAACGGCCTTGCCCTGCCCAATATCGACAAATACCTCCCCCTCATCTTCGACACCCCCGCCACCCTGTTTGACTATTTCCCCGGCGGGGTCACCGTACTGTGCGAGGCGGTGACCGCCAAGGAGACCGCCAAAAACGCCATGGTGCAGTTTTACGAGGACGTCACCCTCATGATGGAGGAGGGGATCCTCTTCAAGGGCTGCAGCACCTATACCATGGACTTTCCGGTCCTGCTGGCCCGCGCCGCGGCCGGAAAATGCCTGCTGCTGGACAGCTTTGCGCGTTCCCTGCCGGAGCTTCCCCTGTCCGACCTGATCCCGGTCAGCGCTGTGGGGCTCTCCTCCTGGAGCGGCGACTTAAAGCTTTTAAAGGAGGACCTGGACGGCTACCTCCGGGGCGGGTACTGCTGCGCCGTGCTGGCAGGCACCGACAAAGCCGCCGACACCCTGGCCGACGACCTCACCGATGCGGGGCTGCGCGCCATCCGCACCGGCGATGTCAAAACCGCGGTCCCCGGGGTGGTCTACGTGCTGGAGGGCTCCCTCTCCGGAGGGCTGGAACTTCCGGAGGAAAAATTTGCCCTTATCACCTATCTCAAAACCGCCCAGCGCAAAACCGTGCGCCGCAAAAAGAAGAAGGCCGGGGAGGAGATCCGCTCCCTCACCGACCTCACCCCTGGGGACCTGGTGGTGCACGCCGCCCACGGCATCGGCGTGTTCCAGGGCATCATCAAACGGGAGATCCACGGCGTCACCAAGGATTATATCCAGATCCGCTATGCAGGTACCGACGCCCTGTTTGTGCCGGTCACCCAGCTGGACCTGGTCTCCAAATACATCGGGGCCCGGGATGACAGCTCCGTCAAGCTCAGCCGCTTAAACTCGGTGGAATGGCAGAAGACCCGGCAGCGGGTGAAAAAAGCGGTGGCCGAGATGGCGGAGGACCTGATCCGCCTTTACGCCGAGCGTATGAAGGTAAAAGGCCACGCCTTTGCCCCGGACACCGAGTGGCAGAAGGAGTTTGAGGAGCGCTTTCCCTATCAGGAGACCGACGACCAGCTGCGCTGCATTGCGGAGATGAAGGCCGACATGGAGTCGGAGCGGCCCATGGACCGGCTGCTCTGCGGGGATGTAGGTTTCGGCAAAACGGAGGTGGCCCTGCGGGGCGCCTTTAAATGTGTCATGGACGGCAGACAGTGCGCCGTGCTGGTGCCCACCACCATCCTGGCCTGGCAGCATTATCAAACCTTTTTAAATCGCCTGCAGGGTTTCCCGGTGACGGTGGAGCTGCTCTCCCGCTTCCGCACCCCCAAACAGCAGGAGGCCATCCTGCGGCGGCTGCGCCGGGGCGAGGTGGACATTGTGGTGGGCACCCACCGGCTGCTGCAGAAGGACGTGCAGTTTAAAGACCTGGGGCTCTGCATCATTGACGAGGAGCAGCGCTTCGGCGTGGCCCACAAAGAGAAATTCAAGGAGTTCCGCAACTCGGTGGATGTGCTGACCCTCTCGGCCACCCCTATCCCCCGAACCCTCAATATGGCCATGAGCGGCATCCGCGACATGTCCACCATCGAGGAGGCCCCCGGGGACCGGCACCCGGTGCAGACCTATGTCATCGAGCACGACGACGGGGTGGTGCTGGAGGCCATCCGGCGGGAGCTGCGCCGGGGCGGGCAGGTGTTTTACCTGCACAACCGGGTGGAATCCATCGACAGCTGCGCCTACCACCTTCAGAAGGCCCTGCCCGACGCCCGCATCGTCACCGCCCACGGCAAGATGGGGGAGGAACAGCTGTCGGAGATCTGGCAGCAGCTCATCGACCACGAGATCGACGTGCTGGTGTGCACTACCATCATCGAGACCGGGGTGGACGTCTCCAACTGCAACACCCTCATCATCGAGGACGCCGACCGGCTTGGCCTTTCCCAGCTGTACCAGATCCGGGGACGGGTGGGCCGCTCCAACCGCCGGGCCTTCGCTTACTTTACCTTCCGCCCGGGCAAAGCCCTCACAGAGGTGGCCGCCAAGCGCCTGGCCGCCATCCGGGAGTTCACCAACTTCGGCTCCGGCTTCCGCATCGCCATGCGGGACCTGGAGATCCGCGGCGCCGGCAACATCCTGGGCACCAGCCAGCACGGGCACATGGAGGCCGTGGGGTACGAGATGTACCTGAAGCTCCTCTCCGAGGCGGTGGCGGAACAGCGCGGCGAGAGCACCGTCTCCTCCGCGGAGTGCCAAGTGGATATCCGCATCGGGGCCCACATCCCGGAGGACTACATCGAGAACCTGTCCCAGCGCATCGAGATCTACAAAAAGATCGCCACCATCCAAAATGAAGAGGACGCCTGGGACGTGACCGACGAACTGATCGACCGCTTCGGCGAGCCGCCGGAGTCGGTAAAAGGGCTCATCGACGTGGCATTGCTGCGCAATATCGCCGCCTCCCTGGGCATTTACGAGATCTCCCAAAAAAACGACGTCATCGTCTTCTATCTCACCACGCTGGACCTGGAAAAGGTGGGCCGGCTCTCCGCCGGGCTCAAAAACCGGGTGTCCATCAACGCCAGCGCCAAGCCCTACGTCTCGGTGCGGGGCATGGCCGGGGAGGACCCAGTGCACACCATGCGCACGGCCCTTTACCTGATGAGCCGGGAAAGCCCCAAGGGGGAAAACGCCCGGGAAGAACACTGACACTTTTAAAAAAGGGGGCCGTCGCACGACGGCCCCCTTCATTCTATTTTTTCCGGTTTTCCAGGGCATCCAGCACCCCCGAAAGAGCCGCAAACAGCACGCCCGCGCAGGGCCATACCGCCCAGGTGCGGTCCCAGGCTTCGCTGTAAAAGCTGACCGCCAGGTAGACGGCGGTCACTGTGCACCAATAAGCCCCCGCCAGCGGCCCGCGGCGCTTGTTCTTTTGTTTTTCCTCCTCGGTGTATTCCCCCTCCCGCAGCAGCTTCTGGCAGCCGCCGTAGATACAGCCGGACCACACAAAAAGCCATACGCCCGCGGCCACCAGGATGAGCAGCACCCCCACGCACAGCATAGCGGCCATATCCCCGGCCCGCAGGGCACCCGCCATGAGCAGCGGTACCACGCTGACGATGCAGAGGGCTATCCCCGCGGCCGTACAGGCCCTGCGGGGGCCTTCAAACTCCGCCTTTTTCTTTTCTGCGATGCCTCTTACCCCGTACTGGAGGGAAAAATCCTCCTTTTCCAAATACTCATAGGAGGCCAGCTTCATCCCCCCAAGCACCAGCGCGGCCACCGCTGCCCCGGCGATGAGCAGCAGCACTGCCGTCCCCGCTCCGGCAGCCGTCTCCTCCGGGATCCTGCCGGCATCCGCCAGGCCGGAGAGCAGGATCAGCGTGACAGGGGAGCAGATGAGCGCCGCCACTGCAAAGGCTGTGCGCCGGGCCAGCCGCGTGTTGAGCTCTAAAAACCGGTTTGCCTCCTCCGCCGAGACGGAGCGCTCCTCTCTCCGGGGCCCCTCCTCGGCAAAGAGGGGGGTCTCTTCCAGCTCATCCTTCAGCAGGAAATCCGTGCTGACACCGAAGATCTCGCTCATCCGGAGGATCTTGTCCAGGTCCGGCACTGAGGCTCCTCCCTCCCACTTGGACACTGACTGCCTGGATACCCCCAGTTTTTCCGCCAATTCCTCTTGGGGCCACCCGGCCCTCTTCCGCAACATGGATATTTTTTCCGATAAGATCATATTGTTTCCCCTCTTCGCTTTGATGATGGCTCTATCATACCAGGGCGGCCGGGCGCGCGCCATCGCGCGCACTTGGAACTTTGTCAACCGGCGGTTGACAGGGGCCTTTTTACTGCGTTTATCATACCACAGGCTCCCCGCCCGGGGCAAAACTTTTTTGCCCCGCCTTTCCGCAAAAAGCCCTTGCATCCCGGGCAGAATGAAAGTACAATAGACATGGAAATCTTAAAGCTGCGTCTGGAACACCGACGGCAGCTCCCGCATAAATTGCCGATACAGGAGGTGTAATGAATGGATTGCTTGTTTTGCAAGATCGCGTCAGGGGAGATCCCCTCCAATAAGATCTATGAGGACGACAGAGTCCTTGCCTTTTACGACATCGACCCCCAGGCTCCTGTCCACTTTCTGGTGATCCCGAAGGTGCATATCAAATGCGCCGACGAGATAGACGAGTCCAACGCCGATATCGTGGCCCACGTCTACACGGTCATTGCCAAAATTGCCGCCCGGCTGGGCCTTTCCAAGGGCTACCGCATTGTCAATAACTGCGGCGAAGACGGCGGGCAGACCGTAGGGCATCTGCATTTTCATGTGCTGGCGGGCCGCAACCTGAGCTGGCCTCCCGGTTAGCAGTTCTTCGCTCTTTTTGGGGGAACACGGCGGCCCCCGAAGCAGCTGTTTCAAAGCCCGCCGGTTAAGAGAGGAGCATTTTCCATGCAGGATACTTATGAGCTTTCCGTGGCCGGTCTCAAGCGGGACCTGCCCATCTGCCCCATCAATGACAAGGTCTCCATCGCAGCGTTTATCATGTTCTCCGATGTGGAGCTGACCATCGCCTGCGCCGCCGAGCTCGGCCGCATCGTGCCGGAGCATGACGTACTGCTGACCGCCGAATCCAAGGGGATCCCCCTGGCGTACGAGATGTCCCGCCAGTCCGGCAAAAAATACATCCTGGCCCGCAAGAGCGCCAAGCTGTATATGTACAACCCCGTGGCGGTGGATGTCAAATCCATCACCACCGCAAACCTGCAGACCCTTTATCTGGATGCCCACGACATGGACTATCTGAAGGGCAAACGCGTCCTGGTGGTGGATGACGTCATCAGCACCGGGGAATCCCTCAACGCCATGGAGGAGTTGGTGCGCAAGGCAGGCGGCAACGTCGTCGGCCGCGCCGCCGTTCTGGCCGAAGGGGACGCCGCCCGGCGCGACGACATCCTCTTCCTGGCCCCCTTGCCCGTGTTTGTAAAGGAATAACCCCGCAGCCGCCCGGCGCCCCGGGCCCGGAGGACTATGACATGAAACGACCGCTGCTCGCGATAGGATGTTCATATCTTATTGCGGCGGCGGTTTGTATTTGCGGGGAACTTCCCCTCTGCCTTGCGGTATTTTTCATCTGCCTTTCCGCGGCGTTTATCCTGTTTTTGAAAAAGTCGGGGCCCGGCCCCCGGTATTTTGCCGCGGGCGGGGCCCTGGCGGCGGCGGTCTGTGCCGTCTTTCTGCTGCTGGAGATCTCTCCTGCCCGGGCGCTTGCCGGACAGAAGGTATCCGTCACCGGGCAGATCTGTGAGCTCTCCTCCGCCCACCGCGCCGTGGTCCTCACCGACACGGTGGATGGAACCCCCCGCCGGGTACGGTTCGACGCCTTTTTCTATGGGGAGGAAGGCCTTGCCCCCGCCGATCGGGTGGAGGGGGATTTTATCCTTCAGGACGCCTCGGCCGGAAAAAGCCTTTTTCGCCGCGCCTATGACCGCTCCCGCCGGGTATTCCTGCGGGGGACGGCCTCCGGGGCCGTTTCAGTCTCCCCGCCGGACAGCCTCACCGCTTTTCAGCGGGTACAGGGCTGGCGGGAGGAGCTTTCCTTCCATATCCGCCGCCTGCTTCCCCGCTATCAGGGGGAGATGACCGCCGCCATGGCGCTGGGGAGGAAGGATCTTGTAAACGAAAGCCTTCAGCTTGCCTTCCGGGGAGCGGGGCTCTCCCACCTGCTGGTGGTCTCCGGGCTGCATCTCTCCTTTCTCTGCCTGCTTGCGCGCCGTGTCTTTTTGCGGCTGATCCCCCACCGGAGGGCCGCCGTGGGCTGCACCATTCTCTTTGCCGCCGGCGCCATGCTGATGATGGGTGCGGGGCCCAGCGTGCTGCGGGCCGGCTGGATGACCGTCCTCTGCCTGGCGGGAGAGCTGCTGGGCCGCCGGGCAGATCCTCTTAACTCTCTGGGGTTTGCCCTGCTGATGGTGGCCCTGCCGAACCCATTCGCGGCGGCAGGGGTGGGGCTTTGGCTCTCCGCTGCCTCCACCCTTTCCATTCTGGCCTTTTCTCCCCGCCTGGAAGAGCCGCTGCACCGGCGGTGTGAAAAGTTTCCCCTCCCGGGGGTCTGGAAGTTTTTTGCCTCGGCGGCGTCGGTCTCCCTCTGCGCCTATCTGTTTACCCTGCCCATCGGCGCCCTCGCTTTTGGGGAGGTCTCCCTGGCGGCGCCTCCGGCAAACCTTTTGGCGGCGCCCCTTGCCCCGCTGGCGGTGGCTGGCTCCTTTCTCACTGCCCTCACCGCGCCCGTCGGCTTTCTGGCGCCGCTGGCCCGCGGCGCGGCCCTGTTCACCGGCCTTGTTCAGAGCGCCCTCGCCGGGATCGCCCAGGGCTTTTCCTCGCTGCCCATGGCCTCTCTTTCGGTCTCCGCGGGGTATCTCTCCCTCTGGTGCGTGGGGGTGGCCGCGCTGGGCACGCTGGCCCTGCGCCGGGGCGGCAGGCGTGCCGCGGCGGCCTTTCTCTCCCTTTCGGTCATCACCCTCTCGGCCGGGAACATCTCCTACCGGCTGGTCACACGGGATATGCTGTTTATCGACTGCGTCGGCGGAGGCCGGGAGACCACCGTGGCGGCGGTGCAGAACGGCCGCGCCGTGGTGGCAGGGGAGCTCTCCGACCCGGAGGCCGTGCTGGACGCCCTGCGGCAGAGGGGCGCCCGCACCCTGGACCTGCTGATATTGCTGCCTTCCTCCCGGGATGTCCCCTCCCCCGAGCCTCTCATCCGGGCCTATCCGCCCGCCGCGGTCCTGGCCCCGGAGGGGCAGGCGGAGGGCCTTGACGCTCTTCCCCTCGCCCCCTGCTCCGTCTCCCTCTGGGAGGACGGCCGGGTGACGGTGGACGGGGGCGGCTCCGTGCTGCTGGAGGCCAGCCAAATAAAAACGCTGATTTTGCCCGACGATTGTGGTATACTGGATGATACGCAGACATTCCACCTGCTCGCCGTAGGCCGCCGGCCCGCCTCCGCGCCGAAAACCGGTTATCTGGTCAGCGCGGGGGTGCTCTATGCGGAGGACGCCCCAAGGGCGGAGACCGCCGCCTTCCTTTTGGGGGGCGCGGAGCCTGTTTCCTTCCGCGGGCGGGACGGTATGCTGATCCCGGACTGACGCTTTTACGATCTTTTCACTGGAAGGAGAGGCCGCCATGATCTTTTCATCGGAATCCGAGCTGCTCCGGCATCTGAAAGAAGCCGAGGCTCTGCCGGTCTATTTCCTGTTTGGGGAGCAGGGGTATCTCAAGCGCCTGTACTGTGAAAAGATCTCGGGGAAAGCCGTGCCGCCGGAGAGCCGGGGCTTTAACCTCACCTGTCTGGAGGGAAAAAAGACCTCCGTCGATGAAATTGCCGACAGCGTGGAGGCTCTGCCTATGATGGCCCGGCGCCGCTGTGTCGTGGTGACCGACCTGGAAGTGGACAAGCTCGACGCCCGGGAGTATAAAAAGCTGGAAGATCTGCTCTCCTCCCTGCCGGAGAGCACCGTGCTGATCTTTCTGCACAGCGCCCTCTCCGTGCCCGCGCGGCCCACAGGGCGGTACAAAAGCTTTCTTGCCGTGGTGGATAAGGCGGGCGGATGGATCCGTCTGGACGCCCGTTCCACCCGGGAGACCGAGCGTTTTGTCCGCGCCGTGGCGGAGAAAAACGGCTGTCCCATGGAGCCGGAGGCCTGCCGCTGCCTGCTGCAGCGCTCCTCCGACGACATGCAGGTGCTGGAAAACGAGGTGCAGAAGCTCTGCGCCTACGCCCACGGAAGGGCCATCACCCGGCAGGATGTGGAGCTGTGCTGCACCCCTGTACTGGATGCCAGCGTTTTTGACCTCTCCCGTCTCATTATCCGCGGCGACTACCAGAGCGCCATGGACAAGCTTGGAGAGCTTTTGGATATGCGGGAGGAGCCCGTCGCCATTTTGGGCGCCCTCTCCGCCGCCTTTGTGGATCTTTCCCGGGGCAAGGCCGCCCGGGAGGCCGGCCGCTCCGCCGACCAGGCCGCCGGGGATTTTCGCTACAAGGGCCGGGAGTTTCGCATCCGCAACGCCCTGCGGGACGCCGACCGTTTTTCCAAGGGGATGCTCCGCGGGTTTCTTTCCCTGCTCATCGAGGCGGACTACTGCCTCAAGAGCACCCGGAGAGACCCGGTCATCGTGCTGCAGGAGACGGTCACCCGCATGTTTGTCCTGCGGCAGGAAGGGGGAAGCTTATGATCCGGCTCAAACAGGCGGTGATCGTGGAAGGGCGCTACGACCGGATCCGCCTGGCCTCGGTGCTGGATGCCCTGATCATCGAGACCGGGGGGTTCCGCATTTTTAAGGATCGGGAAAAGATGGCCCTCATCCGCCGCCTGGCCCAGACCTGCGGCATCGTGGTGATGACGGACTCCGACGCGGCGGGCTTTAAGATCCGCAATCATCTCAAATCCGCCATTCCGGAGGGAAAGATCCTCCACTGCTATATCCCGCCCATCCCCGGCAAGGAGCGGCGCAAGGTTGTCCCCTCCAAGGAGGGGACCCTGGGGGTGGAGGGCATGACCGACGAGGTGCTCCTCGCCTGTCTGAAAAGGGCCGGCGTCGCCCCCGGGCCCGACCGCCCCTCTTTGGGCCTTACCCGGGCGGACCTGATGGACGACGGGCTGTACGGCACGCCCCAAAGCCGGCTGCGCCGGGAAAAGCTCCTCGCACTTTTGGAGCTTCCGCCCTATCTCTCCGCCGGGAGCCTGCTTGATTTTTTAAACCTGCTCTATACGCCGGAACAGTACCGGGAGCTGCTCTCCCGCCTGGAGGCATAGCGCTTTTCTGAAAGGAGGGATCTTTTTGCCCTTTGCCAGCATCTGGTTTATCTTCTTTTTTCTGCCGCTCTCCCTGGCGGTCTACTACCTGGCGGGGCCCCGGGGCCGAACAGCCGCCCTGGCGGGGATCTCCCTGCTGTTTTATCTCCTCTGCGAACCGAAGTTCCTGTGGCTTATGGCCCTCTCCGTAACGGCGGACTACGGCATGTACCGCCTGATGGAGCGCCACGACGACCAAAACCGCATCCGCCGCGCCATCTGCGCCGCCGTGGTGGTCAAAAACGGCCTGCTTTTCCTGGGGATGTCGGTATTCACCCAGCTGCGGGGCGCCTCCATGCCTCTGGGGCTCGCGGTGTACACCCTCACCTCCCTGGGCTATCTGGTAGATGTCTACAACGGCGACGAAGTTTACGAGCACAGCTTCCTGCGCTTTGCGCTGCTCAATATTTTCTACGGCAAACTGCTCTCCGGCCCGCTCATGCGCTACGGCCAGATACGGGAGCAGCTGCGGGAGAAAAAGTATTCCCTCTCCCGCATCAGCGACGGCGCGGTGCTGTTTATTCAGGGCGTGGCCAAGCAGGTGCTGCTGGGGCGCGGGCTGAGCTCGCTGTATCAGGAGCTCAAAGCCATGGAAAACACCGGGCACTCGGTGCTCTCGGTGTGGCTGCTCACCGTCTCCCTGGCCCTCGGCCTCTATTTTACCCTTTCCGGCTACTGCGATATCGCCCGGGGCCTTGGAAAGATGTACCAGCTGGAGCTGCCCCGCAACTTCTACTACCCCTATCAGTCCCGCAGCATCACCGATTTTGTAGGGCGCTTTAACATCTCTGTGACGGAGTTTTACAAGCAATATATCTACTCCCCCCTGGGGGCGGACCTCCAGGGGGGAGTCTCCTCGGTGCTCAACATCACCCTGGTCACTCTGCTGTGGGGGGTGTGGTTCGGCTTTCGGGTCAATTTCATTCTCTGGGCCCTGTACTTTACCGCTTTTATCTTTTTGGAACGGGGCGTCTGGGGGCGGCTCCTCACCCGGCTCCCGGTGTTTTTTACCCGGGTGTACACCTTTGCGGTGGTCCTCTTTTCCTTTGTGATCTTCAGCGGACAGTCGGTGGGAGAAAGCTGGTTTTACATTACCTCTATGTTCGGGCTGGCGGGCCTGCCCCCCTACAACGACCAGACGCTGTACCTGTTCTCTTCTTATGGGGCCCTTCTGGGCCTGGGGCTTTTGCTCTCCACCAGCGCGGTGAACATGGCGGCGGGCTGGGCCTCCAAAAAACATCCGCATCTCACCTCCGCTGTCTCGGTGGTGTTTAATGTGTCTCTTCTGGTGCTCACCCTGGCGTTTATTCTCAATACCTGACGGGAAAGGAGGAATTTCTTATGATCGGGAAACGGGTCAGCGCCGTCATCTTTCTGGTGCTCATGGTGGCGGGCATGGCGGCGGTATCCCTCCGGGCAGATCTCTCCTCCCTCGGCGGGGCCGCCCAGCTCCTCTCTGGAAAGACTGCGGCTCTGATGGAACAGAGCTTTGCCAGCGCTTTTCCCTTTCGGGACCAGCTGCTGCAGCTGGGATGGGATATCCGCTTTGCCGCGGGAAGGCGGCAGGAGGAACACTGCTTTATTGGGGAGGACTGCATTATTCCCAACATTCCGGAGCCCTCGGAGAGCTGCCTGGAGCAGAACATCGCGGGCGTCTCCCGGTTTGCCTCCGTCAACAGCCGCATCCCCGTCTATTTCGCGCTGGTTCCCACCGCAGCCGCCATCCAGCAGGAAGATCTGCCGGAATTTTCCCTGGGTTCCATGGTCAATCAAAAAGAGCTCATCAACTCCGTTTACCAGGAGCTCAGCGGCACCGTGTCCTCCGTTGATGTATATGGCAGCCTCTTCAACAACAACGAAAAATACCTCTATTACCGCACCCAGGATAACCTTACCGCCCTGGGCGGGTATTACGTCTACTCCGCCGTGGGCGCCCGCATGGGGCACCGGGTGCGGGATCCGCAGGATTTTGACGTCCAGTACGTACGGCATGATTTTATCGGAGACCTCGGCCGGCGGTTCCCCTATGCCCGGGTCAAGCCCGATATCATCTCCCTGTTCCACTACCGCAAATACGACCGCCGCTATCATGTCTCCACCACTTTGGACGGCGGGGAGCGCGTTATGGACTCCCTCTACGATATGGAAAAACTCTTCTCTCAGGACCCTATGGAGGTCTATCTGGGGGAACGCGGCACCATGACTACCATCTCCGTGGAGGAGGGCCCCTACAACCAGAAGCTCCTGGTCTTTGCCGATGACAGCTGTCTGAGCTGGCTCCCTCTGCTGGCCAACCACTACGAGGAAGTCCTGCTGGTGGATCTTGAAACCGCCACCAAAAAGGAGATCCGCTATCTGGACACCTTTTATTACGACCAGGTGCTGTTTGCCTTCTCCACCGATACCTTTATGCATAAAGATTATATTGCCTCGGTCTCGGGCAACTGAGCGGACATCCGCCCGCCCCGCGCCGCAGGCTTAAGACCCGTATGGGAAAGGAGATCATTAAAATGGATTACGTCATCCAGGGGTACCGCCCCGCATCGCTCTTCCGGTTTTTTGAGGACATCAGCCGTATCCCCCGCTCCTCCGGCAACGAAAAGGCCGTAAGCGACTATCTGGTGGATTTTGCCGCCGCTCGGGGGCTGGAATGTATCCGGGACGAGCTGTACAACGTACTGCTGCGCAAGCCCGCCTCCCCCGGCTGCGAAAGCCGCCCCGGCGTGCTGTTCCAGGGGCATCTGGACATGGTGTGTGAAAAAAACGCCGACGTGGACCACAATTTTGACACCGAGCCCCTGGACCTCTATGTGGAAAACGGACGCCTCCGGGCCCGGGGCACCACTTTGGGGGCGGACAACGGCGGCGCCGTGGCGATGATGCTGGCCCTTCTGGACGACAACAGCCTTATCCACCCCCCGCTGGAATGCCTTTTTACCGTTCAGGAGGAGACCGCCCTCGTGGGCGCCTCCCACTTTGACGCTTCCATCCTCCGCTCCGCCATGATGGTCAACCTCGACTCGGAGGAGGACGGTGTGGTCACCACCAGCTGTGCCGGCGGCCTGCGGGTCAAGCTCATCCGCCCCTACCGGCGGGAGGCCTTTGAGGGAGCCGCCCTCCATCTGTTTGTCAAGGGCCTGGCCGGAGGGCACTCCGGCATGGAGATCCACAAAGAGCTGGGCTGTGCCAACAAGATCATGGGGCGGGTGCTGTACGCCCTTTCGGAAAAGACCGACCTGCGCATCCGGGAGATCTTCGGCGGCAACAAGGACAACGCCATCCCCCGGGAGTGCCAGTGCGTGGTGGTGTTAAGGCCGGAAGACCTTCCCGCCGCTTTGGAAACCGTGAGGCAGACAGAGGCAGACCTTCGCCGGGAATACCAGGAGACCGACCCCGGTGTCACCGTACTGGCCCGGGAGGTGCCCTCCCGGCAGTCTCCCATGAGCCGGGAGGACAGCCGGAACATCATCTGTCAGATGATGCTGGCCCCCCACGGGGTGCTCAAAACCAACCCCAAGGCCGGCGGTTTTGTGGTGGCTTCGGTGAACTTCGGCGTCATCCAGATGGAGGAGGACTGCGTGATCTTCCATTTCTCCCCCAGAAGCTCGGTGGAGTCGCTCCAGAACGAGACCCGACGTATCCTGCGCCTGTTCGGCGAAACCTTCGGAGACCGGGTGGAGATGGGGGACGGCTATCCCGGCTGGCCCTACGAGCCCCACTCCCGCCTGCGGGATACCTTCTGCCAGGTATACGAGGAGCTGTACGGGGTCCCCCCGAAGATGGAGGCCATCCACGCGGGGCTGGAGTGCGGGCTCATCAAAAGCAAGGCCCCTCAGCTGGACATCATCGCCATCGGCGCCACTGTGGTGGGCTGCCACACCCCAGACGAGTACATGGACCTTCGCTCCTGCGAGAACCTGTGGAAGCAGGTCACCGCTCTGTTGGAGCGTTTGGCCCGGTAAACGGCAAACCCTTATAAAAAAATCCACGGCGCCCGATCCATCTTCCGGGCGCCGTGCTTTTTTCGGCATTTTGGGCCTTTCACCGGGTTTATGAGCGGATGTTCCCCCAATAAGGTTGTGTTTTTTTGCTTCTATGTTATACTGATAAAGTATGCCGCTTGGGAAAACAAGCTTTTCCCCGCAGCCGGCAGCTTTTCCCCCGCGGCGGACGCCGCGGAAAATGACAGAAAAGGATGTGCCCTATGAAAGAAAAGGCAAGAGGCAGCTTTGCAAGCAACATCGGCTTCGTGCTTGCGGCGGCCGGCTCCGCGGTGGGGCTGGGAAACCTGTGGAGGTTCCCCTATCTGGCGGCCAAAGACGGCGGAGGTTTGTTTCTGCTGATCTATATTCTCGCTTCCCTCACCTTTGGCTTTGCCCTGATGACCACCGAGATCGCCATTGGACGCAAAACCAGGACCACCCCCCTGCAGGCCTATTCCCGGTTCGACGGCCGCTTCCGCTTCCTCGGCGTGCTGGCCACGGCGGTTCCGGTGCTGATCTTCCCCTACTACTGTGTGATCGGCGGCTGGGTCACCAAGTACGCCTCCGTCTATCTGACCGGACAGTCCGGCAGCATCTATGCCGCGGGCGCCGACGGCTTCTTCACCGGCTTTATCACCGGCCAGCTCTCCCCCGTGGTATGGTTTTTGGTCTTTATGGCGCTCACCGCCCTCATCGTTTTAATGGGCGTCGAGAAGGGAATTGAAAAAGCCTCCAAGATCATGATGCCGGTGCTGCTTGTCCTGATCGTGGGGATCGCGGTTTTTTCCCTCACCTTAAAGCACACCGACCCCGCCACCGGAGAGACCCGCACCGCCCTGGAGGGGTTGAAGATCTATCTGGTGCCGAACTTTGACGGCATCACCCCCGGGAAGTTTATCTCCATCCTGCTGGACGCCATCAGCCAGATGTTCTACTCCATGAGCCTTGCCATGGGTATTATGATCACCTACGGCTCCTACTGCCGCAGGGAATCCGACCTGCTCTCCTCCGTCAATCAGATCGAGTTTTTCGACACCGGCGTCGCCCTGATCGCCGGGCTGATCATCGTTCCCACGGTGTTTACCTTCCAGGGCACGGAGGGCCTCAGCGCCGCGGGCCCCTCCCTGATGTTTGTCTCCCTCCCTCTGGTCTTTGAACAGATGGGGTCTGTCGGTTCGGTAGTGGGGGCGCTGTTTTTCCTGCTGGTGCTGTTTGCGGCCCTCACCTCCTCCATCTCCATCATGGAAACGGTGGCCGCCTCCCTCATCGACCGGTTCGGCATCAAGCGCTCCTCCGCCACTGTCGCGGCCTTCGCCCTCTCCGTGGTCATCGGCCTGGTGGTCTGCCTGGGCTACAACGTCCTCTACGCGGATATTCGCCTGCCCAACGGCACGGTAGGCCAGCTTCTGGACGTGCTGGATTACCTCACCAACAACCTGATGCTGCCCGTCGTGGCGCTGCTCACCTGCGTCCTGATCGGCTGGCTCTGTGGGCCCGGCGTGGTGCTGGACGAGGTGAGATCCAGCCTCGGCGGCAAAAAATTCCGTCGGGAAAAGCTCTATTCGGTGATGATCCGCTTTGTCGCCCCCGTGCTGCTGGCGGTCATCCTGCTGCAGGCCTTCAATTTCTTTTCCTTTCTGGAATAAACCGGGCCGTCTTTTCCCTTCCCGTTTTGCAGGCTATTTGCTTTCGCGCATCCGCACGTTCCGCGGGCGGGCGCTTTTGATCTCTATGGCCGTGGGCCGGGGTTGGCCCACATGGCCGTTTTTTAACAACAAAAACAACAACCGGGCGGAAATTTCCGCCCGGTTGTTGTTTGTTTCCCGTTAAAACCCGGCTGCTTTTTCAGCCTTTTACCATTTCACGGATCATATCCGGAACACCGGCCAGAGCCTCGTCGATCTTGAAGATCTCGGTCACACCGCCCTGGGCGCTGTCGGGGCGGCCGCCGCCCTTGCCGCCCAGCTGAGCGGTGAGCTCTTTGATGAGCTTGCCCGCGTGGACGCCCTTGGCCACCGCTTCCTTGCCGGCCGCGGCGAAGAGGTTCGCCTTGTCCCCCAGCACCCCGGCGATCACCGCCACGGTGTTCGGGGCGTTGTCGCGCACCCGGTCGCACATCACACGGATGGACTCCGGCTTGGTGCCGGTAAAGCCCGCGAAGATCACCTTGACGCCGCCCACTTCCACGGCGCTTTCAAACAGGCCCTGGATCTGCATATCCGCCATCTTGCGGTTGAGGGCGTCCAGCTCCCGCTCCTTTTCCTTCAGCTCCGCCGCCACAGCCGCGGTGCGGGCCACCAGCTCTTCCGGGTTGCCCAGCTTCAGGTTTTCGGAGGCCCGGGCGATCATCTCGTCCGCGTGGTCCAGCAGCTCCAGCACGCCGGTGCCGGTGGCCGCCTCGATGCGGCGCACACCGGCCGCCACGGAGGATTCGGACACGATCTTGAACAGACCGATCCTGGAGGTATTGGAGACATGGGTGCCGCCGCAGAACTCCACCGACTGCCTGGACACGTCGCAGACGCGCACCACGTCGCCGTATTTCTCGCCGAACAGGGCCATGGCGCCCAGCTTTTTGGCCTCTTCAATGGGGAGCTCGCTGATCTGGACATCCAGCGCCTCCAGGATCATCTCGTTTACCTTCTGCTCCACCGCGGCAAGCTCCTCGGGGGTCATGGCGGTAAAATGGGTAAAGTCGAAGCGGCAGCGGTGTTCGTTTACCATGGAACCCGCCTGCTGGACATGTTTTCCCAGCACCTGGCGCAGGGCAGCCTGCAGCAGATGGCAGGCCGTGTGGTTGCGGGTGATCGCCCTGCGGCGGGAGGCATCCACCTGGGCTGTCACGCCGTCCCCCGTATTCATGAGCCCGCTCTTGAGCACGCCGATATGCAGATACTGCCCGGTGGGAGACTTTTTGCAGTCCTCCACCTGGAAGATATTTTTGCCGTTTACAATGACGCCGGTGTCGCCCACCTGGCCGCCGCTCTCGGCGTAGAAGGGGGTCTCCTTCAGCACCACCGTGGCCTTCATCCCCTCGGTGATAGCGTCGGTCAGCTCACCCTCCTCGTCCACGATGGCGGCGATGCTGGTCTGTCCGGCCATGTGCTGGTAACCGATAAACCGGGTCTTGCCCTCCACGTCCACGGCTTCATCGGCGCTCCAGCCGCTGACATCCTTGCGGCTGGCCCGGGCGGTGGCTTTCTGCTGCTTCATCAGGTCGGTAAAGGCGTCCTCGTCAATGGTGATACCTTTCTCCGAGAGGATCTCTCGGGTGAGGTCGATGGGGAACCCAAAGGTGTCGTAAAGGCGGAAGGCGTCGGCACCGGGCAGCACCTTTCCGTTGATCATGTCGCCGGAGATCTTGTCCATGATGTCGCTGAGGATCTCCATGCCCTGGTCGATGGTGCGGGCAAAGCGCTCTTCCTCCACCTGCAGCACCTTGATGATGTAGTCTTTTTTCTCCACGAGCTCCGGATAGGCCCCCGCGTTTTCCGAAATGACCGTCTCGCACACCTGGTACAGGAAGGTATCGCGGATGCCCAGCAGGCGGCCGTGGCGGGCGGCCCGGCGCAGCAGGCGGCGCAGGACATAGCCGCGCCCCTCGTTGGAAGGCACCACGCCGTCGCCGATCATAAAGGTGCAGCTGCGCATATGGTCGGTGATGACGCGCAGGGAGATATCCGTCTTGGGGTTGTCGCCGTAGTGCACGCCGGCAATGCGGCTGACATGCTTCATGATGTTCTGAACGGTATCCACCTCAAAGAGGTTGTTGACCCCCTGCATGATGCAGGCCAGGCGCTCCAGGCCCATGCCGGTGTCGATATTGGGGTGGTCGATGGGGGTGTAGGTGCCCTGCCCGTCGCTGTCAAACTGGGTAAACACCAGGTTCCAGATCTCCATATAGCGGTCGCAGTCGCAGCCCACGCCGCAGGTGGGTTTGCCGCAGCCGTACTCCGGGCCGCGGTCAAAATAGATCTCGGAGCAGGGGCCGCAGGGGCCGGAGCCGTGCTCCCAGAAGTTGTCCTCCCGGCCCAGGCGGACGATCTTCTCCTCTGGCACACCGCGCTCTTTCGTCCAGATCTCGAAGGCCTCGTCATCGTCTTCATAGATGGACACCCACAGCTTTTCCTCCGGGATCTCCAGCACCTTGGTGAGGAACTCCCAGGCCCAGTCTGTGGCTTCATGCTTAAAATAGTCGCCGAAGGAGAAGTTCCCCAGCATCTCAAAATACGTGCCGTGGCGCGCGGTGTGGCCGATGTTGTCGATATCCGGGGTGCGGATGCACTTCTGGCAGGTGGTCATCCTCTTTCTGGGAGGGGTATCCAGGTTCAGAAAATAGCGCTTGAGAGGAGCCATGCCGGAGTTGATGAGCAGCAGGCTGGGGTCGTTGATCGGCACCAGGGGGAAGCTTTCGTGCCGCAGATGGCCCTTGCTCTCAAAAAAGGAGAGAAATTTTTCTCTCAGTTCGTTCAGTCCCGTCCATTCCATGTTTTACATCATCCCGTCCTTTTTATATTTGCTGTCCTGAAGGGCGGCCCGTTTGGACAATAAAAAAGCCTCCGCCCCGCAATTGGGACGAAGACAGCCGCTCCGTGGTACCACCCAAATTACACGGCGCCGTGCCGTGTCACTCGTATGCCCCTTAACGCGGGAGACGCCGGCGTTCTGCGCCGATGCTCGGGGATGGCCGGAGCTTTTTCCGCAAAGGCCTCGCAGCACAAGGGGCCCTCTCTCTGTCCGGAAAATATCAGTCTCGTTTGTCCCGTCACAGCGTTTTTCTTCATAAAGCTGCCGGGGAACCCCGGCTACAAGAGATTATTATATCCTGCTCCTTTTTCTTTGTCAATGAAAAGGCGGCTTTCCGGGCCGTTTTTTTAAAGGCTTTCCGAATTTTTTTATTTTTTGCCTGTCCCTCTTGACTTTAACGGATAAAACGGTTAAAGTGTTGTTATCAGAAAGGGGGATGGCCATGTCCACCGCTTCCAAGCGCTTTTTTAACAGCTATTACCGCTACTATTATTTTAGTAGCGGCTGTTTTCCTGCGTTTAAAGCGGTTTGCACGGCGTCTGGTCTTTAACCGTTTTTGAATTTTGCAGGGCGGCAGCCGGGTCACGGCTGCCGCCCTGTTTGTTTTCCCTTTTGCGGTGCCCGGCCAAAAAACAACAAAGACAAGCTGAAAGGATGTTGAGTTATGATCGTAGTCATGAGCCATAAGGCGACAGAGGAAGAGCTCCAGGCTGCCATTCAAGTGATGGAGCAGGGCGGCGTCAAGGTAATGGTGAGCCGCGGCACGGAAAATACCGTGCTGGGCGCCGAGGGTAACGCCGCAAAGGTGGATAAGGAGAAGATCTCCCTGCTGCCGGGGGTGGAAAAGGTGATGGCGGTGTCGGAGCCCTACAAGATGGCCAACCGCAAGTACCACCCCGAAAACACCCTCATCGACGTGGGAGGCGTGCCCCTCGGCGGCGAACGCATCGGCGTCATCGCGGGCCCCTGCTCGGTGGAGAGCGCCTCCCAGATCGAGGCGGTGGCGGCAGCGGTAAAGGCATCCGGCGCCTGCGCCCTGCGGGGCGGGGCCTACAAGCCCCGCACCTCCCCCTACTCTTTCCAGGGCCTTGCCCGGGATGGGATCCAGCTTTTGCAGCATGCCCGGGAGATGACCGGCATGCCCATCGTCACCGAGATCATGTCCACCGACAACATCGAGATGTTTGAAATGTGCGTGGACGTCATCCAGGTAGGGGCCCGGAACATGCAGAACTTCGACCTGCTCAAGCAGCTTGGAAAGACCACCAAGCCCATCCTGCTCAAGCGGGGGCTCTCCTCCACCATCGAGGAATGGCTCATGAGCGCCGAATACATCATGGCCAGCGGCAACCCCAACGTCATCCTGTGCGAGCGCGGCATCCGCACCTTTGAGACCTACACCCGCAATACGCTGGACCTCTCTGCCGTATTGGCAGTGAAGGAGCTCTCCCACCTGCCCGTGGTGGTGGACCCCTCCCACGCCTGCGGCAAGGCCTGGATGGTGGAGCGGATGAGCATGGCCGCCGTGGCTGCCGGCGCCGACGGGCTGATCATCGAGGTGCACAACGACCCCCAAAATGCCCTGTGCGACGGCACCCAATCCCTGACGCCGGAGGCCTTTGACGGGCTTATGAACAAACTCCGCCCCCTGGCCCAGTGCGTGGGACGCAGCATCTGACCCCGCAGAAAAACAGCACCCCGCAGAAAAGCTCCGGTCTTATGGCCGGAGCTTTTTGCCTTTTGGAAAAGAGCGCTTATCATTCCAGGACCCAGGGCAGAACGATCATCATGGCTCCCAGCAGGGCCAAGAGGATGCCCCCGGCTTTTGTGCTTTTCAAATAGAAATCAGACGGCTCGTCCGCACGATAAGATTTCCATTTTTCGGTCAGCTCCCACACGAGGCCGGGCTTCAGACAAACAAACGCGCCCAGGGCCGCTATGACCGTTCCTCCCAAGACAGACCATAACATATTCCTTCCCCTCCCTCCGCCATTTGCAAAGTGGTTCCTGATTTTATCATTTTGGCTCTGCCCTGTCAACCGCGCGCCGTGCTTTGGCTTTTTCTATTGTTTTGGCGTTTTTGTTGTGCTATACTTAAAAGCGATGTGAAGGGGCTTTGTGCGCCTTTATTTTTTGCCACAGCTGAAAAGGAGACAAGCCATGAAAAACATGCTTATCGCCCAGTCCGGCGGGCCCACCGCGGCCATCAACGCTTCCCTCTCCGGTGCGGTCCAGGAGGCCATCCGCAGCAGGGAGATCGACAGGGTCTACGGCGCCCTCAACGGGATCCAGGGGATCTTGAAGCGCACGATCATCGACCTGAAAAGCCAGTTCTCCCGCCAGGAGGATTTTTTTGCTCTGGAATGCACCCCCGCCATGGCCCTGGGCTCCTGCCGGTTTCGCCTGCCGGACCCGGAGAGTGCAGAGGGACGGGCCCTTTTTGAAAATATTTTGGAGACTTTCCGCCTCTATGACATCGGCTATTTTTTCTATATCGGCGGCAATGACTCCATGGACACGGTCTATAAGCTCTCCCTCTTTTTCCAGGAAGTCGGAGAGGATATCCGGGTCATGGGCATTCCCAAAACCATCGACAACGATCTTCCTCTGACCGACCACACCCCGGGCTTCGGCTCGGCGGCCAAGTTTATCTCCACCGCCATGCTGGAGATCATCCGGGACTGCAACGTCTACGATACCCACTCGGTGACCATTGTGGAGATCATGGGCCGGCACGCGGGGTGGCTCACCGCCGCCGCCGCCCTTCCCCGCACAGTGGGGGCCCGGGCCCCACAGCTCATCTACCTGCCGGAGGTCCCCTTTGACCCGGAGCAGTTTTTGAAAGACGTGGCGGAGGTGCAGAAGATCACCCAAAACTGCATCGTCGCGGTGTCGGAGGGGGTGCGCCTGGCAAACGGCAGCTTTGTTGCGGAGGATTTTCAGAGCGGCCTGGTGGACGCCTTCGGCCACCGCTACCTCTCCGGTGTGGGGAAATATCTTGAAAACCTGGTGCGGGACCGCATCGGCTGCAAGGTGCGCTCCATTGAGCTCAACGTCCTGCAGCGGTGTTCCTCCCACCTGATGTCCGCCACCGATCTGAACGAGGCCCGGCGCATCGGCAGCCATGCCGTCCGCCACGCCCTGGCCGGGGATACCGGCCGGGTGATGGTGATGGAGCGGGTGTCCAACCGCCCCTACCTCATCAACATCGGCCTGGGGGATGTCTCCAGGATCGCCAATCGGGAACAGCTGGTGCCCCGGGAATGGATCAACAAGGCCGGCAACGACGTCACCGGAGAGATGTTTGAATACCTTCTGCCCCTGATCGAGGGCGAAGTGGCCTACCCCACCCTCAACGGGATGCCCCAGCATTTCCTGCTGAATACCGAGCTTGCCCCTCCCCCGGGCCGGGAATAAACCGCCGTATGCGGCGATGCCCTGCGCCGTTTTGGCGCAGGGCATCGTTTTACCTTTTTGCGGGCAATGCTTTGCCGCCCGCGTCTCCCCTTAGGCGCAGCAGCATTTCGATATGCGGGATCCCGTCCTCCAAAAACTCCTCCGACACCTGGCAAAACCCCTGGGCCTCGTAGAGCCCCCGGGCGTAGGTCTGCGCCTCTATCCGGATGGCACCGGCCGCGAGCCGCTCCCCGGCCACCCTGACCCCCTCCGAGAGGATGCGGCTGCCAAGGCCCTGACGCCTTTTTACGGCGATAACCCGCCCAATGGAGACCTCCGGAAAGGAGACCCCGGCGTCCAGCACCCTCAGGTAAGCCTCGATCCCTTCTGCGTCCCGCAGGTAAACATGGTATGCCCGCAGGTCCTTTCCGTCCAGCTCCTGATAGGGGCAGTTTTGTTCCACCACGAACACCGACACCCGAAGCCGGAGGATCTCGTACAGCTCCTCCGCCGTCAGCTCTTCAAAGCGCTTGATCACAAGTTCCATCTTTTCCCTCTCCTCCGCCCGGCGGCGCCGCGGCGGCATCTGCCCCCATTGTAGCACAGTGCCGCCCGAAGGAAAAGCCCTCGGGCGGCACTGTGCGGAAAAACAAAAAGGGCCGGAATCCTCCGGCTCTTTCAGATCAATAAGTATACTTTTTGGTGTAGTTGGAGCCGTTGCCAATGTACTGCAGAATACTGCTGCTGGATTTTCCCGAAGAGGCAAAGGTGGGGTCCATCCTCTTCCAGGAGGTCCCGTCAAAATAGACCTCGTTGGCGTTTACCCAGCCCGCTTCGTCCAGGTATACCTCGTTCCAGGCGTGGTAGGCGTTGGCGGGAGAGACATACCCCGTCACCAGACGGGTGGGGATCCCCTGGGAACGCAGCATGGCGGCAGTCACCGCGGCGTAGTCAAAACAGATGCCCGTCCCCTCGCTGAGGACGCTGTCCACATCGGGGACATAGCCGGAAGTTACCGTGGAGGCCTTGTAGGTGTCGTAAGAGATATTGCCGACCACATAATTGTACACCGCCTCCACCTTGCCGGGCTTGGTGGTTTTGTCCGCCACCAGGCTGGAGGCCTTGGACACGGTGCTGCTGGTGTCACTGTAGTCCACCATCTGGTTGGGCACAAGATAGGGAGCCATGGGGCTGCTCAGGCTCACGCTGAAGCTTTCGGATTTCAGAACAGCGTATTTGTTGCCGCCCACATTTTCCAGCACCTTGGCGGTATAGGTCCCGTCCCCCATCTGAAGGGGGAACGCCTCAGAATATCCGTCGTTGTTGAGGTTGTAGTTATACTTCACCCCGTCTTTTTCCACCTGGACCTTGATCTTTCCCCCGCCGCTGTGGCTGGCGGTGATATAGCCGTCGGAGGATGTGCTGGTATCGATGCTCGCCGCCCAGGCCTGCACTGTGAACACAGCCGTCATAAGCGCTGCGATCATCAGCATCCCCCAAAAATATCGTTTCATCATTTCCGGTCATCCTCCCTTTATACAGCAGAGCAAAACTGATTTTTCCGGCCAATAAAAAACCTCCAGCCCAAAGCAGCCGGAGGGAGAGATCTCTCTTTTAAAAAGAAAAACCGCAACTGGCTGCCCTTTCCCCCGCTCCTGCGGAAGAGGTAGGCCCTTTAGCTTTGTGCCACTGCCTTTCGACAGTTTTACCCAATATTCATATTTCACTTTTATTTTATCATTGCAGAAAGCCCTTGTCAAGATAATCTTCGCCGGGAGCTTGCTTTTTGTGCCGCCGGGAGCTTGCTTTTTGCCGCTTCTTCTGATAAACTAGGAAAAATATCGTTCGGCCTGCCCGAACAGAAGGAGTGTTGAGCATGACATACGGGATCATCGGCGCCATGCAGTCCGAAATCTCGCTTTTAAAAGGGAACATGGAACAGCTAAAAGCCCACCCCCTGGCGGGGACGGAATATTATACCGGCCTTTTGGGCGGCAAGCCCGTCGTGCTCGCCTGCAGCGGCATCGGTAAGGTGAGCGCCGCCATCTGCGCCCAGACCATGATCATCCGCTTCGGCGCAGACGCCCTGATCAATACCGGCGTGGCCGGGTGCGTCTGTGACGACCTCACGGTGTACGACGTCGTCCTCTCGCAGGATGTGGTCTATCACGATTTTGACAGCGATCTCCTGATAAAATATTTTCCGCACACCGACCGTTTCCCCGGCGACCCTGAACTGCTTGCCCTGGCGCAGAAAGCCTACGCCGCCCTGGGTGACCCCGGTTACCGTCTGAAGGTGGGCCGCGTGGCCACGGGAGACCAGTTTATTGAAAGCAAAGAGGTCAAAGACAACATCGTATCCCGCTGCCGCCCGGACTGCGTGGAAATGGAGGGCGCCGCCATCGCCCACGCAGCGTATATCAGCGGTCTGCCGGTGCTGGTCATCCGCAGCATGTCTGACAACGCGGATGGCAACGCAGACGTCTCTTTCCACACCTTCGAGACCGTCTGCGCGGACCACTCCGCCCGGCTGCTGCTTAAAATGCTGGAGCTCGCATAAGCTCCCCGTATACAGTCGCCCGCCTGCCCTTTGAGGGCAGGCGGGCACTTTGCTTTTTTAAAGCGGTGCTATTCCCCCCGCGCCGCGTCATCCCGGGCAAGCCAGGAGAGCATCGAGGTGTCCGCATCCCCCACTTCCACCACCCGGCCGCCGTGGGTGAGCACCCCAACGCCGTGCTCCCCGTCCCAGGAGCAGGCAAACTCGTACCCCACGTAGGCCATACCGTCCCGGTACACGTTGAGGATATGGACCCTGCGGGGCCTCATCCAGTCCCGCAGCTCCCCGGGGTACTGCACCCGGGGAAAACGGAGGTCCGCCTCCCAGGGCTCGTCGTCATCCATTTCCTCAGTCTCAAGGTCCCGCAGCCTCTCCTCCATGCGGTCAAACACCGCCTGGAGCACCCGGCTGCACACCTCCTCCTGGTGGGCGCTGACCCACTCCCACGCCCGCACCTGCTCCTCGTCGGGCGGGTAAACCGGCTCTTCGTCCCCGCCCAGGTCCAGCATCAGCGGGCCGGAGGGGCCCTCCGCCCAATAAAATTCCTCCCAGGCCGGCAGCCCGGCTTCACATTCCGGCCCGTACCGGCCCTCCGTCATCTCGGGGAAAAACTCCTCTGTCATTTTATATCCTCCTCCCCCCCCGCACTTCGCTTTTTATGTTTTTATTTTACTCTTTTTTCTTTGCCCCGTAAAGCGCCTGCATCGCCGTTCAAAAAAGCCCTAAAAATTTTGTCGCCTTTTTTCCATTTCTTCCTTGACGGCGGCGGTTCTCTTCGATACAATAGATATAGTTTGTGTTCCACAAGATATTGTGGTTGTTTTTTTAACAGTCTACCATAAATTGTGTAAATAATCTCAGCCAAATATACTGTGTGTAATGTGAGAGGGTGCTTCCAATGATTAAGACAATCGTAAAGAGGGACGGAAGAAAAGCGGAGTTTGACGTTAAAAAAATTGCCGACGCCATCTACAAGGCGGCGCAGGTGCTGGGCGGCAAGGACTACGACATGGCGGTGGACCTGGCCAACCAAGTGGTGGATTATCTCGAAAACACCTGCAAGCTGGAGGAGCCCGGCGTCGAGCAGATCCAGGACGCCGTAGAGCGCGTGATGATCGAAAACGGACATGCCCGCACCGCCAAGGAATTTATTCTCTACCGGGCGGAGCGCACCCGGGTGCGGGATATGAACACCCGTTTGATGAAGATTTACGAGGAGCTCACCTTTAAAGACGCCGTGGACAACGACATCAAGCGGGAAAACGCCAATATCGACGGTGATACCGCCATGGGCACCATGCTCAAGTACGGCTCCGAGGGCGCCAAGCAGTTTTACGAGATGTACGTCCTCAACCCGGCCCATTCCAAGGCACACCGGGAGGGCGACATCCACATCCACGACCTGGATTTTCTTACCCTGACCACCACCTGCTGCCAGATCAACATCGAGCAGCTGTTTAAGGGCGGCTTCTCCACCGGACACGGCTTCCTGCGGGAGCCCAACGACATCTCCAGCTACTCCGCCCTTGCCTGTATCGCCATCCAGTCCAACCAAAACGACCAGCACGGCGGCCAGAGCATTCCGGATTTTGACTACGGCATGGCCATTGGCGTGCGCAAGACCTACCGGCGCATCTACATCCGCAACGTGGGCAAGGCCCTGGAGATCTTCTGCGACATGGAGGACGGCGAGCCCACTGCCAAGGAGATCTGCCTGAAGGTGGAAAAGGCCCACGGCGTTTCCCCCGTGCTCTACAACGGCAACGGCTACTGCGCCTGCGAGGCCGAGGAACTGCGCCAGCTTGTGGACGAGAGCCTGATCGGCAAGATCCAGTCATTCGCCCGCAAAAATGCCGAGAAGGAGACCACCCGTTCCACCTATCAGTCCATGGAGGCCTTTGTGCACAACCTCAACACCATGCACTCCCGGGCCGGCGCCCAGGTCCCCTTCTCCTCCATCAACTACGGTACCGATACCTCCCCGGAGGGGCGGCTGGTCATCCGCAGCATCCTGCTGGCCAACGAGGCCGGGCTGGGCAACGGCGAGACCCCCATCTTCCCCATCCACATCTTCAAGGTGAAGGAGGGCATCAACTACAACCCCGGGGAGCCCAACTACGATCTGTTTAAGCTCGCCTGCCGGGTGTCCGCCAGGCGGCTGTTCCCCAACTTCTCCTTCCTGGACGCACCCTTTAACCTGCAGTATTACAAGCCCGGAAACCCCGATACCGAGTGCGCCTACATGGGCTGCCGCACCCGTGTCATCGCCAACCGCTACGACCCCTCCCGCGAGGTGGTGTCCGGCCGCGGAAACCTAAGCTTTACCTCGGTGAACCTGCCCCGCATCGCCATCAACGCCCACGGCAACGTGGACTGGTTTTTTGAAGACCTGGACCGCAAGATCCAGCTGATCATCGACCAGCTTTTGGAGCGCTTTGAGATCCAGTGCTCCAAAAAGGTGCGCAACTACCCCTTCCTCATGGGCCAGGGCGTGTGGCTGGATTCTGAAAAGCTGGGCCCCGACGACGAGGTGCGGGAGGTACTCAAACACGGCACCCTCACCTTAGGCTTCATCGGGCTGGCGGAATGCCTCAAGGCGCTCATCGGCAAGCACCACGGCGAGTCCGCTGAGGCGCAGAACCTGGGCCTTGACATCGTAGGCTTTATGCGCAAGCGCATGGACGAGGCCAGCGAAAAATACGGCCTCAATTTCTCCCTCATCGCCACTCCGGCGGAGGGGCTCTCCGGCCGGTTCGTCCGCCTGGACAAGAAAAAGTACGGCATTATCCCCGGCGTCACCGACCGGGACTACTATACCAACTCTTTCCACGTTCCGGTGTATTATGAGATCTCCGCTTTCGATAAAATCCGTCTGGAGGCACCCTACCACGCCCTCACCAACGGCGGCCACATCTCCTACATCGAACTGGACGGCGACCCCCTCAAGAACCTGGACGCCTTCGAACGCGTGGTACGCTGCATGAAGGAGGAGGGCATCGGCTATGGCTCCATCAACCATCCGGTGGACCGGGACCCCGTGTGCGGCTATACCGGCATCATCGACGACGTCTGCCCCCGCTGCGGCAGACGGGAGTTTGAAGCCGTCAGCGTGGAAAAATTAAAGCAGCTGGGTGTTTACAAAAACCTCAACGCCGACACTCTGGGCTACCACGGCGACCCCGCCGAGGAGCGCGAACGGGCTGCCAACCCCGTGGAATAACCACGGCTCCTTTTAGATGCATTACCATTCGTATAAAACTATATATTTATTATATTTTAGAAGGGATGATCTGTTATGGAAAACAAGAATATAAATGCGGAGCCTGAAATGGTGGGAGCCGGCGTGGGCTTTGAGCGCATCCGCCGCATCACCGGTTACCTGGTGGGCACTCTGGACCGCTTTAACAACGCCAAGCGCGCGGAGGAGCACGACCGGGTAAAACACTCCGTCTCCGATACCCTGGAGGTTTTATGAACGGCACGGTAAGAATTGCCGGAGTGGTACGGGAGTCTATTGTGGACGGGCCGGGACTGCGCTTTGTGGTGTTCACCCAGGGCTGCCCTCATCACTGCGTCGGCTGCCACAACCCCCAGTCCCACGATTTTGACGGCGGATACGACTGCGAACTCGATAGGATCCTCGCCGCCATCGACCAGAACCCCCTGCTCTCCGGCATCACCCTCTCGGGGGGAGAGCCCTTCTGCCAGGCGCAGGCCCTTCTGCCCCTGGCCAGGGCGGTGCGGGAGCGCGGCCTCGGGGTGATGGCCTATTCCGGCTGGACCTTTGAGGAGCTTTTGAAGCTGGACGACCCGGCTGTGAAGCCGCTGCTGGAATGCTGCGACCTTTTGGTGGACGGGCGGTATGTGGAGCCCCTGCGGGACCTCACCCTCCGCTTCCGGGGCAGCTCCAACCAGCGGATCCTGGATGTGCCCGCCTCCCTTTCCTCCGGTTCCCCTGTGTGGGCGGAGGGTCTAAGAGAATAAAAAAATGGTCTGCGGCTATTTTTTTACCCGTACCCGTCCACAGAGTGGGCGGGTACTTTGATCTTACGGCCGCGGGCCGGAAACGGCCCACATGGCCCGCTCTTATCGTTTTGTGGTGCAATATAGAGAAGATGCCTTCTGCAGGGCATCTTCTTTTTGCATCCCGCTCATGCTTCCATCTCCCTCTCCACAGGGCGGCGGACATTTTTCCATCTGCTCTTCTTGTTTATTCCATCCCTTCTTTTTGAAAAAACAGCGCAGCCGCCGGGCGTGGGGAAGGCTCTC
>JALELV010000067.1 GCA_022768545.1 Oscillospiraceae bacterium | reverse complement strand
AGCTTTTGAGGCCATGAAGGCGCTTTATTCTATCAGCTATAAGGTGAAGAACGACACGGAAATGGAAATTACGCAAAAGATTTTTGGGGGGCTGGGCAAAGAGACCAGCACCATCTCCTACAGTCTGGAAGGGGATACTCTTACTTTGGACGGCGTGACCTACCACCGGGCAAAATGACCGGTTTGATCATATGCCCCGGCAGGGCGGTACTTTGTGGTGTGAAGAATAGAGGAAAAGGCCCTGGGATCCCGGGGCCTTTTCCTGTTGTGAGAGGCCGGAAAGAAAAAAGGCAGAGAAAGAAAAAAGCCCGCAGGCCAAATGCGACGGATTTTTGTTGTACTGCGGGAATATAATTGCTATAATAAAATGAGCTTTTCCGCAGGAGCGCATTTTTCGCCGCGGCCAGTGGCAGAGCATTTCCGCGCATAATGGCCTCCCTCCGGCGCAGACTACTGTTAGCAAAGCCGGAAGGAGAACGCATGATGGATACAAAACCGAAGAGCAGCCGGGAGGGTGGGAAAGAGGACGATAAAACCGAAGTGGATGAGCAGACCAGCCAGATCATCGAAACAGGCTCCGTAACGGGGAAAAAGGGGAAGCATGTCATCCACTGCCTGACGGTGATCGGCCAGATCGAAGGACACTACACCCTCCCCTCCCAAAACAAGACGACCAAATACGAGCATGTCATTCCGCAGCTGGTGGCCATTGAGCAGGACCCGGACATTGAGGGCCTGCTGATGATCCTCAATACCGTGGGCGGGGATGTGGAGGCGGGCCTTGCCATCGCGGAGCTCGTCTCCACCATGAAAAAGCCCACTGTATCCCTGGTGCTGGGGGGCGGGCATTCCATCGGGGTGCCCCTTGCCTGCAGCGCGAAATATTCCCTGATCGCCCCCTCCGCCACCATGACGGTGCATCCGGTGCGGATGAACGGCATGGTGCTGGGGGTCCCTCAGACCCTCTCCTATTTTGAAAAAATGCAGGACCGCATCGTGCGCTTTGTGACGGACAATTCCGGCATAGAGAAGGAGCGTTTCCGCCAGCTGATGATGACCACCGGCGAGCTCGTCATGGATGTGGGCACCGTTCTGGATGGAGAAGCAGCGGTGAAAGAGGGGCTGATCGACGAGCTGGGCGGGCTTTCCCGCGCTGTCGAAAAGCTCTACGAGTTGATCGAAAGCGGGCAAGGGCCCGAAACAGAGAAAAAAGAGGGGGAATAAGGCGTGCTGCACACCATTGTAGCCGAGGAATTCATCTGGGGCGGCACGGAGGCGCAGCCTCAGTGTGTCTGCATCCGGGGCGGATATCTGGAGGGCGTGCGGGAGGGGGACTGCCTGGTGGTATCCAGGCTGATCTCCACCGACCCGGCCCTGTACCTGGACCCGCGCTACGCCCCGGGGGCCCGGTACCGGTATACTGAGGACGGAACAGAAAAAACAAAGAGGCCGGGAGGAGACCATCCTTCCGGCGCTTGACAGTGGAGGGGACAATATGACGATTTTAGACGCGATCATTCAGGGCATCGTCCAGGGGCTCACCGAGTTTCTCCCGGTTTCCAGCTCGGGGCATCTCTCGCTGGTGCAGCACTTTACGGGGCAGTCCGGTGAGACGGGGGCCATGTTCTCCATCCTGCTGCATTTCGGAACGCTGGTCGCCGTGGTGGTTGCTTTTTTCCCCACCATCCGGGGCCTGGTGCTGGAGGGCTGCCGCATGGTGGGAGACCTTTTTACCGGGCGCTTCAGTCTGAAGGATCCTTCCCCGGAGCGCAGGATGATCCTGATGCTGCTGCTGGCGCTGCTTCCCCTGGGTGCGGCTTTTTTCATCAAGGACTTTTATGCGGCTTTTTCCGAGGACGGCGACATCCTTGTGGAGGGCGTCTGTTTCCTGATTACCTCGGGGCTGCTCTTTTGGTCGGACCGCACCCGCAAGGGGGAAAAGGACGCCGCGGCGATGACACCCGGCGACGCCCTCGCCGTGGGGATCGCCCAGGCTCTGGCGCCCATGCCGGGCATTTCCCGTTCCGGTTCCACCATTGCCACCGGGCTGCTGATGGGCCTTTCCCGGGAGTACGCCGTGGCGTTCTCCTTTATTCTGGGGGTGCCGGCGGTGCTGGGGGCCAATGTCTTTGAGATCGGCGACGCTATTGCCGAGGGGATGTCCGTTTCCCCGCTTGTACTGGCGGTGGGGATGGCTGTTTCGGCGGTGGTTGGCTTTTTTGCCATTAAAATGGTAAAATGGCTTGTGAAGAGCGACCGCTTCGAGATCTTTGCCTGGTACACCCTGGTCCTTGGGGTGCTCACCGTGGGGGTAGGGGTCTACGAGCTGATATCGGGACAGCCCATCGTGCTGTTTTACTGAGACGGGCGGTGAGTCCGCGGGAATACCGGCCGCGCGGCGGCAGAAGAGGATGTACATAAATGGCAGAGACAACGAAAAAAAAGGCAGGAAAGAAAACGTCATCGGCGGCCTCCGCCCCCAAAAAGCGGGGCCGCCCCTCCGCCAAAGCGGCGGCGGAGGCAAAGAAAAAAGCAGAGGAACAGGCGCACTCCCGCCGGCAGATGTGGGCGGTGATCCTGTTTGCCGTGGGGTTGTTTTTCTTTTTTATCACCCTCATCCCCGGGGACGGGGCGTGGAAATGGCTCCACGGGGTGTTTTACGGCCTGTTTGGCTGGTGCTCCTTCCTCATCGCCCCGGCTTTTGTCTACATCGCCGTCATGGCGGCCATGGACAAGCCCATGGGCTCGGTGGGCCACAAGGTGTGGCAGACCTTTGTGCTGATCACCCTGATCTGCGGCGCCACCCAGATCTTCAGCTCCGTCCCCTTTGAGGCGGAGGATTTTGTGGAGGGCGTAAAGCAGCTGTATGGGCAGGGCGAAAAGCTTCAGGGGGGAGGCCTCGCCGCCGGGATCATCGGGGTGCCGCTGCTTTCCTTTGGAAAGACCGCCGCTGCCGTCACCATCATTCTGCTCATTTTCATCTTTGTTATGCTCATCACCGGGGCTACTCTGCTGGATCTGATGCGGGGGGCCTACAAGCCGGTGAAAAAGATCGAGGAGGCCTATATCGAGCGGGTGGAGGAAAAGCGCCAGCCCCGCTTTAACATCGACGTGCCCATGGACGAGGACCACCCGGAGGAGCTTCCCGCCCATCCGGTGCAGGCGGAGCGTCAGCCCGAGGTGGTGGAGAACATCCGGAAAGCCCGGGAAAAACTGCTGGATGTGGCCGCGGGGGCCCGCCCGGAGCAGGCCGCCCCGCAGCCTGAAGAGCTACCGGAGGAAAAGCCCGCCCGCACCGCCCCTCAGATCGACGACATCTTAAAGAGGATGCACCGGGAAAGGGAAGAGGCCGACCCGGCTGGAAACACCGGCCTTACCCCGGCGCCGGAGCTTAGCCCCGAGGATGCCGCGGAGCCGGAGGACGCCTCCCTGCAGGAGGAACTGGACGAGGCCTTTGCGGGGGAGGCGCCGGAGGAAACACCGGAAAACGGGGAATACCAGGATATGGAGGAGCCGGAGAGCTATATTTACCCGCCCTCCTACCTTTTAAAAGAAGTGGAGCGGAAAACCGACGACGATATGGATGAGGAGTTTAAGGCGAATGCCCAGCTGCTCACCGACACTTTGGCGAGCTTCGGCGTGCAGGCCCGCATCATCGATATTTCCCGCGGCCCTGCGGTGACCCGCTATGAGCTGCAGCCTTCCGCCGGGGTCAAGATCAGCAAGATCACCAATCTGGCGGACGACATCGCCCTCAACCTGGCGGCTTCCGGCGTGCGTATCGAGGCGCCTATTCCCAACAAGGCCGCTGTGGGCATCGAGGTGCCCAACAAGGTCACCGGTATGGTGCAGATCCGGGAGATCATCGATTCCCCCGAGTTTAAAAACGCCCAGAGCAAGGTGACCATGTGCCTGGGGCGGGATATCGCGGGCAAGGTGTGTGTGGCGGACATTGCCAAAATGCCCCATATGCTCATCGCCGGCGCCACCGGATCGGGAAAATCGGTCTGCATCAACTCCATTATCATGAGTATTCTCTACAAAGCCTCCCCCGACGAGGTGCGCCTTCTGATGGTGGACCCCAAGGTGGTGGAACTGGGGGTCTACAACGGCATTCCCCATCTGCTGGTGCCTGTGGTCACCGACCCGCGCAAGGCGGCGGGCGCCCTCAACTGGGCGGTGAGCGAGATGCTGGGGCGCTACAAACGCTTTGCCGACAGCGGCGTGCGGGATATCCGCGGCTACAACGCCCTGGCGGAGGAACAACCGGAGCGCGGCCTTGTCAAAATGCCGCAGATCGTCATCATCATCGACGAGCTGGCCGACCTGATGATCGCGGCGCAGAACGAGGTGGAGGACGCCATCTGCCGTCTGGCGCAGATGGCCCGTGCCGCGGGGATGCACCTGGTCATCGCCACCCAGCGGCCGTCGGTGGACGTGATCACCGGCGTCATCAAGGCAAACATCCCCAGCCGCATTGCCTTTGCCGTCTCTTCTCAGGTGGATTCCAGGACGATCTTGGACTCCGGCGGGGCGGAAAAGCTGCTGGGCAAGGGCGACATGCTGTTCCTGCCCATGGGCATGGCCAAGCCTCTCCGCATCCAGGGCTGCTTTGTCAGCGACAAAGAAGTGGAGAAGGTGACGGCCTTTATCAAGGGCTCGGTGAAGGCGGAGTACGACGACGCCATCTTGGAGGAGATCGAGCGCCAGGCAGCCCAGGAGAAGGGCTCCGGCAAGGGCCAGGACGGCGGAGGCTTTGATGATACCGATGACCTGCTGCCCGCGGCCATCGAGTGCGTGGTGGAGATGGGGCAGGCTTCCACATCCATGCTGCAGAGGAAGTTCAAGCTGGGCTACTCCCGGGCGGCACGTCTGGTGGACGCCATGGAGGAGCGGGGCATCGTGGGCCCCTTTGAGGGCAGCAAGCCCCGGCAGGTGCTCATCACCCGCCAGCAGTGGATCGAAATGAAAATGCGGCAGGATTCCGAGGGAGTCCCCGACGAGATATGAAGACCCAGGGGGGAAGGGCGCTGCTCTTTCCCCCTGCGCGGCAAGGAGGAACTATGGCTTTTTTGCCCATGAATAAAACTGAAATGAAGGCCCGGGGCTGGGATGAGGTGGATTTTGCCTGCATCACCGGGGATGCCTATGTGGATCATCCCAGCTTCGGCATGGCCATCCTCTCCCGGCTTTTGGAGGACGAGGGGTACCGGGTGGGAGTCATCGCCCAGCCGGATTGGCGCAGCGACCGGGACTTTGCGGCCCTTGGCCGCCCGCGGCTGGGTTTTCTCATCAACGGCGGCAACATCGACAGCATGGTGGCCCACTATACCGCCGCCCGCAGAAAGCGCAGCACCGACGCCTATTCCCCCGGGAACCGGGCGGGACTGCGGCCGGACCGCGCCGTAACGGTGTACGCCCAAAGGGCACGGCAATGCTTTCCCGGGGTTCCGGTCATCATCGGGGGGCTGGAGGCCTCTCTGCGGCGCTTTGCCCATTACGACTACTGGGATGACCGGGTTCGCCCCTCCGTGCTGGTGGAGTCGGGGGCCGATCTGCTCTCCTACGGCATGGGGGAGCATCAGACCCTCGAGATCGCCCGGCGGCTGGCGGCGGGGGAGCCTGTCTCCGCCATGACCGACATCCGGGGCACCTGTTATCTCTCGGACAGTGCTCCGGCTATCCCGGGGGCGCTTTCCTGCGCCTCCTGCGAAAAGGTCTCCCAGGATCTTCGCAGCTACGCCAAGGCCTTTCTGACCCAGTTTAACGAGCAGGACGCCGTAAACGGCAGGGCCGTGGTCCAAAAGCACGGAGAGCGGTACCTGGTGCAGAATCCGCCCGCCCTGCCTCTAAAGCAGGAGGAGCTGGACCGGGTGTTCGAGCTCCCTTATGAAAAATACTACCATCCACGCTATGAGGCCATGGGGGGCGTGCCCGCCATAGAGGAGGTGGAGTTTTCCATCATTCACAACCGGGGATGCTTCGGAAACTGCAATTTCTGCTCCATCGCCAGCCACCAGGGCAGGCGGGTCACCTGCCGCAGCATGGAATCCGTGCTGCGGGAGGCGGAGAAGATGACCCAAAACCCGCGCTTTAAGGGCTATATCCACGACGTGGGCGGCCCTACGGCAAACTTCCGCCGGCCTTCCTGCCAGAAGCAGCTGAAACTGGGCCTGTGCAGGGGCAAAAAATGCCTGGCCCCACAGCCCTGCCCCGCCCTGCAGGTGGACCACTCCGAGTATCTGGAGCTGCTGCGGCGGCTGCGGGCACTCCCCGGGGTAAAGCGGGTGTTTATCCGCTCCGGCATCCGGTTCGACTATTTAATGGAGGACCCCAGCGACGCGTTCTTTGAGGAGCTGGTGCGCCACCATGTCAGCGGACAGCTCAAGGTAGCGCCGGAGCACTGCTCCGCCCCGGTGCTGGATAAGATGGGCAAGCCCCACATCGGCACCTACGAGCGCTTTTCCAAAAAGTTTTATGAGCTCACCCGAAAGGCGGGCAAGGAGCAGTACCTGGTGCCCTATCTCATGTCCTCCCACCCCGGCTCCACCATGAAGGACGCCGTGGCGGTGGCGGTGTGGCTGAAGAAAAACGGGATCCGTCCGGAGCAGGTGCAGGATTTCTACCCCACGCCGGGGACGGTATCCACCTGCATGTTCTACACCGGGCTGGACCCCTTTACGATGGAGCCGGTGTATGTGCCCAAAAGCCCGGAGGAGAAGGCAATGCAGCGGGCTTTGCTGCAGTATTACCGCCCGGAGAACCGGCGCCTGGCCGCCCAGGCCCTTAAAAAGGCGGGCCGGGAGGACCTGATCGGCACGGGGGCGGGGTGCCTGATCCCGCCGGAGCCGGGGCACCGCCCTGCGGCGCCTGCCGCCGCGGGCCGAGCCCCGGTGAAGAAGAGCCGGTACAGCGGCGCGGGGCGCAAAAACAGCAAAGTGAAAAACGGGAGGAAACGGTAAATGGCATCCAGACGCAGAAGAACGGGAAAAAAGCAGCTGGTGGGGCTGATCATATTTTTGACGCTGTGCCTTGTCATCAGTATCGGGGAGCTGACAGGCTCCGAGACGCTCCCCACCTGGGGCGACCTGTTTGGAGAGGTGGGCCTTGCGGAAGCTCCCGCCGAGGTGACGGGAGACGGGCTTGCAGTGCGGGTGCTGGATGTGGGCCAGGGGCTGAGCGTGCTGGTCCAGACCGGGGAGCAGAATGTGCTGATCGACGGGGCGGAGAGGTCTGAAGCGGCATCCATCGTGAGCTATCTGGAGGGCTGCGGCGTTAAAAAGCTCGACCTGGTCATTGCCACTCATCCCCATTCCGACCATATCGGCGGCCTGGCGGATATACTGGAGGAGATCCCGGCCGACCGGATCATCATGCCGAAGCTGCCGTCGGAACTGGTACCCACGTCCTCCGTCTACCAAAATCTGCTCAAGGCGGTGCAGCGGGAGAAGATCAGCGCGTCTTACGCAAAGCCCGGCCAAAGCTTCGACCTGGGCGGCGGCGCAGCGCTTACAGTTCTGGGCCCGGCGGGGGAGTACAGAGACCTCAACGACTGGTCGGTGGTCTCCCGCATTACCTATGGCTCCACCGCCTTTTTGGTGACGGGGGATGCCGAAAAGGGCGCGGAACAGGATATCCTTTCCTCGGGCGCCCGGGTATCCGCCGACGTGTTGGTGCTGGGGCACCACGGGAGCAGTACCTCCAGCTGCGGGGGGTTCCTGGACGCGGTGGGGCCTTCCTTTGCCGCCATCAGCTGCGGGCTGGACAATGATTACGGGCATCCGCATCAGGAGACGCTGGACCGGCTGGAAGAACGGGGAATCGAATATCTCCGCACCGACCTTCAGGGGACGCTCGTATTTGAAAGCGACGGAGAACAGGTGACGGTGCAGACCGCAAAGTAAGGGGGCCTTAAAAGATGGAATACTGGGTGATCGACCGGCTGGAGGAGGGCTATGCCGTCTGTGAGCACGGGGACGGGATGGAAAACATTCCGGCAGAGCTGCTGCCCGAGGGTGCACGGGAGGGCGACTGTCTTTTCCGCTGCGGGGAGGGCTTTGCGGCGGACCGGGAGGAGACCCGACGCCGCAGAGAAGAAAACCTCCGCCTGACGCAGGCGCTTTTTGGAGAATGACCGGCGGGGAGGCTGCCATGAAAATACGCCATATTTACCGAAAAAGTGAAAAGGTGATCGTGATCCGCCAGGGAGGGCTGCGGCGGGGCTGGGTGTTTGGAATCCTGGCCGCGCTGCTGCTGGCCGCCGCCGGGGTCCTTCTGTGGGGCACCTCCGGCGGGCTGACCGGGGAGGACAAATATATCCGCCTCTGTGCAGAGACGGCATTGCCTTCTGCTTTGGACGGCGTCTCCCTTGCTCCGGAACAGGCGGAGCAGGTAAAAGCCCTGGCAGATGTTCTATCCTGGCAGCAGGGCCCCGGGGGGGCCTCCCGGCCGGAGGGCATTGTCCTCCGCTATGAGGAACAGGACGTCACCTTGACGGTGGGCACCGACGGGAAAAACACCGTGATCTGGGGCGAGACGGGAAAACGCCCGGGCCGGGGGCGGGCCTACGCGGCCCCAAACACCCTCTGGCAAAAGCTTTCCGCCTGGAAAGAAGAAAACCTGCCGTAAAAAGCTTTATACGTGTTTTGCAGCATCCGCGCGCAGCAGGCTGCGCCTGCCGTGGGCTTCCCTGGCGCTGGCTGCGCTCCCGGGCCTGCCGGGCCTTGGTCCCGGCGGGCTTGCCGGGGGCACTCTGCCTCTCTGAAGCGTATGGCCTTTGCACGCCGATGGGGTATATTGTAAGCCCGGGCCGCCCTGCCTATCCGTCCCGTGGTGTGCGGCAAAAAAGCCTTTCCGGCCCCCAATGCTTTGGGAGCCCGGAAAGGCTTTTTAATCCGGAGGCCGTTTCCTTTGCCGAAAGAAACAAAAGGCGCTCCATCCGGTCAATGCGCCGCCGAGATTATAGATGAGGTCATCGATGTCGCTGGAGCCGGTCATAAAGACCCACTGCAGTACCTCGATAGAGAGGGAAAGGCACACCGCCGTGAGGACAAGCGCACTTATGGGGCGCAGACGCTTCCACGCGGGGGGCCCCAGAAAGCCGAGGGGGAAGAACCAGAGGAGATTTCCGCCGACATGGTAGAAAAGCGGCCAGATCCCCCGCCTGGCTTCCTCTGCTGTGGTGGCGAAGGGAAGAAGCTGCACGGTATCTGAAGAATGGGGCGCCCCCCAAAAGGAAAAAAAGCTCGCCCAGTCCCGGACCACCGTGATCTGGATCAGCGCGGCCAGATAGCAGACAAGCAAAAGGGAGAGAAGATATTTTTCCGGCCGCCGCAGGGCCGGGCGCGCCCGGCAGGCAAGCCCGTACCCGGCGCTCCAGAGCACGCCGGCGCCCAGGGAAAACCAGAACGCCCTTTTACAGTACAAAACAATGCCGGAAAGCCCCATGGCCTCCTCCTTTTCTGCACAAAAGCCACGTCATACGATCTCCATTCCGTTGATGAGAAGGCTGAAACGCAGCCCCAGCTGGTCGCCGGCCCGCTTGCAGAGCATCATACGGTTGAGAAAAATCTCGAAATAATCCATCACCGGGCAGAGCTCGGTGTTGATGGAGATGGAAAGGGTGATCTTCTTTCCCTCCGCGTCCAGGTCCAGCTGGGAGCGCTCCACCGAGTAGTTGACCCGGTCGTGAATATCCTGGGCGGGAACGCCGTCGTGGCGCACCCGGGAGCGGCGCACGTCGCTTTTATCCGCCAGGATGAGGGCCGCGGCGACAGGGCTCACGGGGACGGCGGTTTTCTCGTCGTGGTTGCCGATGGCGGACATGACGATGCAGACCTCCTCCGGCGGCATCCCCATCTGGGTGAGGATGATAAAGGCCATGATCGCCCCGCTCTGTGCGTGGTCGTCCCGGTTGATCACATTGCCGATGTCGTGCAGAAAGCCTGCGATGCGGGCAAGTTCTATCTGGCGTTCAGGGTAGCCCAGCTCCGCCAAAATGTTGCTGGCCACCCCGGCACAGCGGGTGACGTGGGCGTAGGAATGCTCGGTATAGCCCGAGACATTGAGCACCTGGTCCGCCATTTTGATGTAGGTGCGGACGGTTTCATTTTTCTGAAGATCTTCAAATGTGATGGTTGCCAATGAGGCCCCTCCTTTCCGGCAGTCCCTCCTTTTTACGGCCGGGAGGAAACAGCGGATATTACTTCTATTATAAGCGCTTTGTCCCGACAATGCATTGCTTTTTTGTAAAAAACCTTTTGGAGGGCCCCGGCGCTTTCTGTGAAATGATTGACAATGCCAAAATGGTGGTTTAGAATAGAACGTAATTCATTTAATTTTGACAGAAATGGGGAGAATGCTATGGAGCAGAAAACGGAGGCGGCGGCAAAACACTTTGCGGCGCTGGTGGAAAAACAGCTGGCGCGGGTGGAGCGCATGAAAAGGGACCGGGAGTTCACCGATTTTTCTGCTCTTCCGCAGGTAGTCATCGGCATCTGCGGCGGCGACGGCATTGGGCCGGTCATTACCCGGGAGGCCCGCAGGGTGCTGGAATATCTGCTGGCCGACGAGGTGAAAGCAGGTAAGGTTGTGTTCCGGATGATCGATGGGCTCACCATTGAAAACCGCGCGGCTCAGGGGAAATCCATCCCCGATGATGTGATGGAGCAGCTCAAGAGCTGCCACGTTATCTTAAAGGGCCCGACCACCACCCCGCAGGCGGGCGGGCCCCTGCCCAACCTGGAAAGCGCCAACGTCACCATGCGGCGGGAGCTGGATCTCTTTGCCAACGTGCGCCCGGTAAAGGTGCCGGAGCTGGGGATCGACTGGGCGTTTTTCCGCGAGAACACCGAGGGCTCCTACACGCTGGGTTCCCAGGGGCTCAACATCGACGAGGACTTGGCGTTTGACTTTACCGTGACCACTGCCGGAGGTACCGACCGCATTGCCCGGCTGGCCTATGACTACGCCGCCCGCAACGGGAAAAAGCGGGTCTCCATCGTCACAAAGGCAAATATCATCAAGACCACCGACGGCAACTTCCTGCGCCGCTGCCATGAGATAGGCCGGCAGTACCCGGATATCACCACCGACGACTGGTATATCGATATCATGACCGCGAACCTCATCAACGAGGAGATCCGCAGCGGCTTCCAGGTGTTCATTCTTCCCAACCTGTACGGGGATATCATTACCGATGAGGCCGCCCAGATCCAGGGAGGCGTGGGGACGGCGGGCAGCGCCAATATCGGGCAGCACTATGCCATGTTCGAGGCGATCCACGGCTCCGCGCCCCGCCTGATTGAGCAGGGGCTGGGGGACTATGCTGACCCCTCCTCCATTCTGCGGGCCACGGTGCTGCTGCTCTCCCACATTGGGCGGCAGGCCCAGGCCGAAAAGCTGGAGCGGGCACTGGACATCTGCAGCAGGGCCGGCCGCGGCAAAAAGGCGACGGGCAGCGCCGACGGCGCCACCTGTCGGGAATTCGGCGATTTTGTCATGGAGACGGTGGCGCAGCTCTGAATGGAGCGTGCGTTGTTTCGGCGCCGTCCGGCCGGAAGGCCGGACGGATGCATGAGGATAAACCTTTTGCCGCGCAGCGGCAAAAGGAGCGGAAAGATGGGTGTTTATGAGCAATAAACCGGTATCGATTTCCGTGGTGAGACGTTTGCCGCGGTATTATCGTTTTTTAGGGGAACTTCTGAACCATTCGGTGCAGCGCATTTCCTCCCGGGAGCTTTCTCAGCGGATGGGGCTGACGGCTTCTCAGATCCGTCAGGACCTCAACTGTTTCGGAGGCTTCGGACAGCAGGGCTACGGCTACAATGTGGAGGCGCTCCACCGGGAGATCGGCAATATTTTGGGGATGCACCAGCACAAAAAGACCATTCTGATCGGGGTGGGGAATTTGGGCCGCGCGATCCTCTCCCACATGGCCTTTGAGGAAAAGGGAATCGAAATCATCGGCCTTTTTGACCGAAGTGAGACGCTGGTGGGGGAGCGGATCGATAAACTTACAATCCAGCACACCGACCGATTGGAGGATTTCTGTCGGGAAAATCATCCGAAAGTGGCAATTCTCTGTGTGCCCAAATATACGGCGCAGGATCTGGTGGTGCGTCTGTATCAGGCGGGAGTGAACGCCTACTGGAACTTTTCCCACTACGATATCGCCGTCCACCACCCGGGGACGGTGGTGGAGAATGTCCATTTGGGCGACAGCCTGATGACCCTCTGCTACAAGGTGAAGGAGATGGACGAGCGGGCCGCTTCCGGCGAAGAAGCCAGAGAGTAAACACAGCCGCGGCATACAAGCGCCGCGGCTTTTCTCTGTTTCGGTGTAGGGCGGCCCTTGATTTTTAAAGGGTGGGATAGTACTATAGAACCGGGAAGTTGTTCGGCGAAAATTGATAAAACACAGAAAAAAGAGGGTTGCTGATGCGATTCTGTATCTTTTGCGGAGCGGAGATCCGGCAGGAAAACGCCCGGTTCTGCGCCCGGTGTGGCGCCCCCGTGGAGGGGGCCGAGACAGAAGGTTTAAAGCAAAATGAGCCTGCGGAGCCGCAGTTTGCCCCGGGCTCCAGGCCCCTGGACGGGAGGCCCGGCGAAAGCGGCGCTGTGCAAACGGAGCGGAAAAAGCCTTCAGGGGAGGTGACCGCCTCTGAGGTGGCACACCGACTGGAGAAGATGTTCCCGGAGGAGCCGAAGCTCCCAAAAAAGCGGGGAAAAGCCATACTGTTTGCGCTTTTGGCCCTTGCGGTGCTGGCGGGTGCCGCGGCGGGCGGCGTCTGGTACCTGCAAAGCCCCGGGCGGGCGGCAGCTGCCTTTGCCCGGGCGGCGGAGCGGGGAGACACAGATTATTTGAGAGAAAATATCCTCCTTGCGGATGGTTCCGCCCTGGGGCAGACGGACGCGGAGGATCTGAGCACTCTGCTCTCCAGCGACGACAGAATGCTGGAGGGGGTGACAGAACGGCTGAAGGATTCGGCATCGGAGCCGGAGGCCACCGGCGGGTACGACAGCTTCGTGCTGGAAAGACGGAAGGGTTTTCTCTCCGGTTATCAGGTCTTGGTGCGGCCGGTGGAGCTTTTGATCCTGGCGGAGGAGGACGGTGCCCTGCGGATAAACGGCGGGGCGGAGGAATGGCTGACAGCGGGGGAAGAGCATGTGTTTACCTCGCCGGTGCCGGGCCGTTTTCGTTTGACGTGGCGGGCGGACGGCCCGGAAGAGCGCCGGGGGCTTATACAGCTTTCCTCCTCAGAGGCGCTGCGTGAGAGCTTTGGAGAGCCGTCTGAAACCTTTGCGGTTTCGGTGGCCTGCGTATACCCGGATGCTGTCATTTTCCTGGACGGCGAGCCGACCGACATCGTCCCCGAGAATGGCCTGGCGGTGATTCCGGAAGCGCGGGTGGGCACGGTGATCTCGGCGGAGGCCTGGGATGACGGAAAGCCCGTTTCCGCCAGTGTCCGGGTGGAGAGCCGGGAGGGCACGGAGCTTGCCTTTTCCTTCTACGGCCTGTCGGAGGAGGAGAGTGAGGAGCCCACGCCGGAAGATGCCCGGGTATTTGACACGGCGCTTGCCTATTATACCTCCTATATCGCTTCCATCAATGAGATGGACCCGGGCCTTCTCACCAACACAACAGAGGAAAACCGCGAGACGGTGGATTATAAGATCCACCACAACAACCGGGATTATCTCTTCGATTTTTATGAGATGAACGTCGACCTGGACACGCTGAAATACGAGAAGGCGGGCGGCCTTGCGCTGGCAAGCTTCCGCGCCCGCGTGCGGTACGACTACACCATGCGCGACGGCGGAGGAGACTGGGAAGAGGATGGGAACATTCAGGATTTCTTCTTGGTTTTTGACGGGGAAATGAACGAGTGGAAGGTGAGCTACACCGAGATCATGCCTGAAGAAACAGAAATTGGGGACCATATCATTGTGCTGGCTCCGAAGAGCTGAGAGAGCTCCCAAAACAGCCGGCATGAGATCAGCCGCCTCGGGCGGCTTTGAAAAAAGGGAGAACAATATGGATAAAAGAATTCGTGTGCACAACAGCCGGTACAGCCGGGCAGAGATCAGAAAGCACCGGCTGATCGGCGTGGGGGTGGGGCTTATGCTTCTTGCCGCTGCAGGGCTGCTGGCTGCCTTTGCCCTGCAGGGATGTGAGGCTTCCCCGCCGGAGGCGTCCTCTTCCCTCTCCGGAACTTCCGGGGAAAGCCTCCCGGAAGGGCCTTCGGGGGAGAGCGGCCCTTCCGGGGCAGAGAGCGATGCCCCGGAGGAGACTTCTTCTTCCGAAAGCAGCCCGGAGAGCAAACCGGAGGAGCCCTCTTCTTCTGCCGCGGAGGAAGAGAACCGGGAGGACTACCGCTCCTCTCCCTATTATGAGGCGGAGCTTCCGATCCTGGTCAACCCCAGCACCCTGAT
>JALELV010000051.1 GCA_022768545.1 Oscillospiraceae bacterium | reverse complement strand
GGGAGAAGTGCTCACCGTATGGGAACTGCTTGACCGGGACGAAAGCTTCCCCTTTCCGGAGCACTCCGGAGAGGCTGTCACCCTGCAGGACTGCTGGCGGGCCCGAAGCCAGCCCGGCGTGCACCGGGCGGTCCGCAGCCTGCTGCGGAAGATGGGGTATGCCGTGGCGGAGGCCCCGGCAAGCCGGGGCAAGTCCCTTTTCTGCGGCGTCTCCCTTCTGTCCCCTCCCTCCGGGGAAAACGCAGGCCTCGCCCCCCGGTGCCTGGGCGGGGACGCCCAGGGCGCTTTCCGCCCCTGCCCTCCCGGGGAGCAGCGGGACGCCATGGCCCGGTACTGCCGCTCCCTGCCCTCGGAAAGGCCGGTGGTGGCTTACTGCGTCTCCTGCGTCAAGGGCCTGCGGCTGGGTGGCGCCGACGCCATCCACCTGATGGAGCTGCTGACCGAGCGGCTGTAGCCCTGCCTTTTTCCAGGCCCGTTTTTTGGCTTTTTTTCAAATCCCTCTTGATTCCGGGCCGGTTTTATAGTTAAATAAAATGTAACACTTGTTATATTATCGCATTAACAGAGGTGACCTGCTTTTGGCAACTCTCAATATTGTCCTGGTGGAGCCGCAGATCCCCCAGAACACGGGCAACATTGCCCGTACCTGCGCCGCCACCGGCGCCCGGCTGCATCTGGTGCAGCCCATGGGCTTTTCGGTAGACGACAAAAAGCTAAAGCGCGCGGGGCTCGATTACTGGCATCTGCTGGATATCTCCTATTATTCCGGGCTGCCAGAATTTTTCTCTCAAAACCGAGGCCCGTTTTTTTACTTTACCACCAAAGGGCAGAACCTCTACTGCGACGTCTCCTTTCCGGACGGGGCCTACCTCGTCTTTGGGCGGGAGGACGCCGGCCTGCCGGAGGAGCTGCTGGTGCAACACCCCGGTTCCTGTCTGCGGCTGCCCATGCGGGAGGAAGCCCGGAGCCTCAATCTCTCCAACACCGTGGCCATCGGCGTTTATGAAGCTCTGCGGCAATGGGGGTTCCCCCAGCTGCAGAACCAGGGGCATCTCACCCGCTACCACTGGTAAGGCCCGCAAACTTACTTTACATTTCGGGGCTTCGCCCCGACCGGAGGATCAAACATATGATGGAAAAGATCAAACTTCTGACCGATTCGGCCAGCGATATCCCCCAGGAAATTGCCGATAAAGAGGGGGTCACCGTGCTCTCCATCCCCATCACGATAGAGGGGAAAGGGTACTACGAGCGGGTGGATTTTACCAACGAGCAGTTTTACGATATTCTGGCCCGCTGCCAGTCCATCCCCACCACCAGCCATATCCCTCACCTGCAGTTTGTGGAGGAATACAAAAAGGCCGCGGACGAGGGATATGATCACCTGATCTGCGTGACCATCAACTCCAAGGGCTCCAGCATGTTCCAGGCCGCCTCCGCCGCGGTGGGGATGTTTGCGGAGGAATACCCGGAGCAGGCCGCCCGCCTTCAGGTGCACGTGGTGGATTCCCTCTGCTACACCTATTCCTACGGCCTTGCGGTGGTGCAGGCCGCCCGTCTTGCCCGGGATGGGAAAAGCTGCGCGGAGGTCCTCAGCTTCCTGGAAGAGTATTTTGCCCGGGTGGAGACCTATTTTTCCGTCTTTTCCCTGGACTTTGCCAAAAAATCCGGGCGTATCAGCTGCGCCGCCGCCTTTGTGGGCGACGTGCTGGGCCTGCGCCCTATCTTCTCCATCATCGACGGCGAAATGAAGATCGTGGAAAAGGTGCGGGGGGATAAAAATGTCGTCCCCCATCTCACAAGCCTGATCCAAAGCCGCCGTTCCCCCGGCACTCCCTTCTTTTCCATCCGCGCCGCCCGGGACGATGTGGGCGAGGAGATGCAGCGCCGGGCGGAGGAGGCCTTTGGGGAAAAGGCCCTGGAAATGGCCTACGCAGGAGCCAGCATCACCATCAATGCGGGGCCCAGCCTGGTGGGCATCATGGTCCTCGGTGAGGATCGAAGAAAGAAAAAGGCCTGACCGAAAGGTTTTTCCCTTCATAAATAAACCATAGCCTGCGGCTATGGTTTATAGCTTGCCTGCGGCAAGCTATAATAAATATCGGCCCGGAAGAATTATCTTCCTGGCCGATATTTTTTATAGCGCCGTTTTATTTGCGGTAGGAAGCCGCCAGCTCCTCCGCCAGCGCCGCTATCGCGGCCCTGCTCTCCGCGTTTAACGCGGAGCGGATGGTGACGGTGTTTTCCGCAAAGGCAATGTTTTTGGATTTTTCAAACGCCGCCTTCATCTGCTTTGCCGCTGTGGGAGCCCAAGAGCCGTTTTCCACCAGAGCTACCCGACGGTTCTGGTAATTGCGCTCGGTCAAATGGTCGAGGAATGTCCTCATAAAGGGAAACAGGCCGGCATTATAGGTGGTGGTGGCCAATACCAGGGTGTCGTAGCGGAACGCGTCCTCCACAGCCTCCGCCATATCGTCCCGGGCAAGGTCCGCCACGGAGACCTTCGGCACGCCCCTGCGCAGAAGCTCTTCCTTCAGAAGCTCCGCCGCAGCCTTGGTGTTGCCGTAGACAGAGGTATAGCACAGGCAGACGCCTTCGCTCTCGGGACGGTAGGAGGACCAGATATCATACAGGCCGATATAGTGGCCGAGGTCTTCCTTCAGCACCGGGCCGTGCAGCGGGCAGATGGTTTCGATCTCCAGCGCCGCCGCCTTTTTGAGCACCGCCTGCACCTGGGCGCCGTATTTGCCCACAATGCCGATGTAATATCTTCTGGCTTCGCAGTCCCAGTCCTCATCGGCGTCCAGAGCGCCGAACTTGCCGAAACCGTCGGCGGAAAACAGCACCTTCTCACCGGGTTCGTAGGTCATCATCACCTCGGGCCAGTGCACCATGGGCGCAAAGACAAAGTGGAGTTTGTGGGCGCCCAGCTCCAGGACATCCCCGTCCTTGACCACATGTTTCTTCCCGATGGAAAGTTCCGGAAAAAACTGCCCGATCATGGCAAAGGTCTTGGCGTTTCCCACCACGGCGGCCTCCGGGTATTTCCGCACAAAGGCGTCGATGGAGGCGGAATGATCCGGCTCCATATGCTGTACCACAAGGTAGTCAGGCTTTCTTTCCCCTAAAACCTCCTCCAGGTTTTCCAGCCACTCGCCGGTCTTGTGCCGGTCGATGGTATCCATCACCGCCACCGCGTCGTCCAGAATGACATAGGAGTTGTAAGCCATCCCGTTGGGGACTACATACTGCCCCTCGAACAAGTCCACATCGTGGTCGTCGGCGCCGACATAAAAAACAGAATCCGTCACTTTAAAAACCATTTAAATTCCTCCTATCCGGTATCAGGACGCCATCTGCCGCCCGGGCCGAAGCCCGTGAAAAGCGTCCAAAACGTTCCGCGGATATTATACTATGCCCGTCTTTCTTCGTCAACAGACGCCTGCTCCAAAAAAACAGCCGGCGGCAGCCGTTTTTTCGCATCCGTTTGCCCTGCTGCCCGGCCGGGCCTGTAATGCGGCAGGGCCGCCCGCGCTTTTCTGCGCGGACGGCCCTCTTTTTGTCAAAGCGGAGGTCAGAACTCCAGCTTTTTCTCGATGTAGGAGACCAGCTCCGCCACAGGAATACGCTCCTGGCCCATGGTGTCGCGGTCGCGGACGGTGACACAGCCGTCGGTCTCGGAGTCAAAGTCGTAGGTGATGCAGAAGGGGGTGCCGATCTCGTCCTGGCGGCGGTAGCGCTTGCCGATGGAGCCGGCGTCATCGTAATCCACCATAAAATGCCTGCACAGGGTGCTGTACACCTCGCCGGCCTTGTCGCCCAGCTTTTTGGAGAGGGGCAGCACGCAGGCTTTGAAGGGGGCCAGGGCCGGGTGCAGACGCAGCACCACACGGGTGTCGTTCTTCTCGGCGTCCACCACTTCTTCGTCGTAGGCATCGCACAGGAAGGCCAGGGCCACACGGTCCGCGCCCAGGGAGGGCTCCACCACGTAGGGGATGTAGCGCTCGTTGGTCTCTGGGTCAAAGTACTCCAGGCTCTTGCCGGAGTGCTCCATATGCTGGCTCAGGTCGTAGTTGGTGCGGTCGGCAATGCCCCACAGCTCGCCCCAGCCGAAGGGGAACAGGAACTCGATGTCCGTGGTGGCCTTGGAGTAGAAGGAGAGTTCCTCCTGCTCGTGGTCGCGGAGGCGCATGTTCTCCTTCTTCATACCCAGGGAAAGCAGGAAGTTCTCGCAGTAACTCCTCCAGTACTGGAACCACTCCAGATCGGTGTCCGGCTTGCAGAAAAACTCCAGCTCCATCTGCTCGAACTCACGGGTACGGAAGGTGAAGTTTCCGGGGGTGATCTCGTTGCGGAAGCTCTTGCCCACCTGCGCCACGCCGAAGGGCAGCTTTTTGCGGGTGGTGCGCTGGATATTCGAAAAGTTTACGAAGATACCCTGGGCGGTCTCGGGACGCAGGTAGATCTCGTTCTTGGCGTCCTCGGTCACGCCCTGGAAGGTCTTGAACATCAGGTTAAATTTGCGGATATCGGTGAAGTTCGCACTGCCGCACTCGGGGCATTTGATGCCGTGCTCCTGAATAAAGGCCATCATCTGCTCGTTGCTCCAGCCGTCGGCCACCTCGCCGGTGGCATCCTCGATCAGCTTATCCGCGCGGTGGCGGGTCTTGCAGTCCTTGCAGTCCATCAGCGGGTCGGAAAAACCGCCCACATGGCCGGAGGCCACCCATACCTCGGGGTTCATCAAAATGGCGCTGTCAAGCCCCACATTATAAGGGGATTCCTGGACAAATTTTTTCCACCAGGCTCTTTTGACGTTATTTTTGAATTCCACGCCCAGGGGGCCGTAGTCCCATGTGTTGGAAAGGCCGCCGTAAATTTCGGAGCCGGCATAGACATAGCCGCGGTTTTTGCACAGGGCTACAACTTTTTCCATGGTTTTGTCGGAATTGTTCATCATTCTCAGTTTTCCTCCCGTTCCTGCGGAGGAGTTTTCCCCTGCGGCGCCTTGCCGTCCCCCGCTTCATACCGTATTATTGTAATGTCCCGGGAATGATAAGTCAAGGAAATCCGGGCAAAAACGGCCGCGCACCGTTTTTTTCCCCAAACTCTGCGCCACGCGCCCTTTCCGCCGGTTCAGGGCGCGGCTGGATCGCCGTTGCCCCAAAGGAAATACCACCCCGGCCCTCCCTCTCGGCCCGGAAAAAGGATTGACAAACCGCCGCTCTTCTTCTATAATATGTTATACGTCGCCGGAAGGACGGCTTTTTGCTGTGCGCCGAGGCGGGCTTTTTCCGCGGCGCGTCATCGAGGCGTAGCTCAGTTTGGTAGAGTGCTTGGTTTGGGACCAAGATGCCGCAGGTTCGAGTCCTGTCGCCTCGACCATTTCCCGCCCGCGGCGGTTTTTACACGCTGGTGTAGCTCAGTTGGTAGAGCAGCTGATTTGTAATCAGCAGGTCGGGGGTTCGAGCCCGTCCACCAGCTCCAAAACAGGCTTCGCGCGGGCTTTCCGCCCTTTGGACGCGCAGCCTGTTTTCTTTTTAAAGGCCGGCCGCTTCCCCGTTTTGCCAAAGCCGGGAGAGGGTGCAGAAAGAGCGTCCATATTTTTGCGGTTTTTTGGCGGAATACGGTTGACAATTTGGTTTTCATGAGATATAATACATACTTGTCAGCTTCACCGTGTGTTCCGCGCGGCGCTGAAAAGTAAATATGGGAGATTTCCCGAGTGGCCAAAGGGGGCAGACTGTAAATCTGTTGCTTTTCAGCTTCGGTGGTTCGAATCCACCATCTCCCACCATGTGAAGCAACCATTAAATCTGAACCATTAAGGTTTGGACATAATGGTTGCTTCATTGCTTTTCCTTGATATTTCAAGGGTTTCGGGATTTCTTAAATTCCCCGATGTCCAATATCACTCCTTCTAAATCTCATCAAAAATCGCATCAGAAAAATGAAAAGCCGCTACTTTTGAACCACCCAAGTCCAAATAGTGTTCCTCAAGCCCTTGCAGCGTCTAAGTATTTTTGCTCAACCTGCTCCGGTGTCTTGTATTTGATGGTTCTATGGGGTCTCTTGCAGTTGTAAAAGTTGATATACTCGTCTACTCTCGCTCGGAATTCCTTTTCCGAGCGATATTTGTATCTATGCAACTCTTCTCGTTTCATTGATGCAAAAAAGGACTCCATCACGGAATTGTCATACGGAACGCCTGCCCTAAAAAAAGACTGGGGTGCCGTCAAGAGTTATGCGCAAATTCGTTTGCAGGCTCTGGCTGAATAAAGTCAGCCGGCAATAGAGACGTCTTCCAGAGCCGCCTCCAAGTGCTTCATATTCATGTACTTTTTGTTGCCCCACTGGGTTCCGGCCA
>JALELV010000050.1 GCA_022768545.1 Oscillospiraceae bacterium | reverse complement strand
GGGACAAAGAACTCCCCGTGGGATATTTAGAGGGGATCTATCTCAAAGAGCCCTTTCGGGGCCGCGGACTGGGCCGGGCCCTGGCGGGGCGCCGTGAGGACTGGGCCCGCCGCCGGGGATGCTCCGGGTTTGCCAGCGGCTGCGAGACAGAAAATACGGGGAGCCTTCGGTCCCGCCTGGCCTCCGGTTTTCGGGAGGCGGGCAGGATCATCTGCTTTGTAAAGCCTCTGACGCCCCGGGAGGAAAGCGAAAGTGACGCCGGTTAGACCTGGCGTAAAATAAAGCTGTGCCGCCGGCCCTGCCAGGGCCGGCGGCACAGCTTTATCCGGGGCAAAAGGCAAAACTTTATACCACCTGGAAGAGGAAAAATTTGAGGTAGTCGGTCTCCGGCACGTTCCAGAGAATGGGATGGTCCGGGGCCTGCTGGCGCGCTTCGATCTGCCGGAGCTCCCGCCCGGCGTCCCCGGCGGCGGAGCGCAGCATCCGGACAAACAGCTCCGGCGTCATGAAATGGGAGCAGGAGCAGGTGGCCAGGTACCCTCCCCGGGGCAGCAGCTGCATGGCCCGGTAGTTGATCTCCTTGTATCCGCGGGCGGCGCTTTCCACCGTCCGGCGGGACTTGGTAAAAGCGGGAGGGTCCAGGATGATAAAATCGTAGGGGGTCCCTCCTTCCTTTTTGAGGCGAGGCAGCAGGTCAAAAACATTTTCTGCCAGGAAGTCCATGCGGTTTTCCAAGCCGTTGAGGCGGGCGTTTTCCCGGGCAAGGGACACCGCCGCCTCGGAGATATCCACCGCCGTCACGTGGGCGGCGCCCCCTATGGCGGCGTTCAGAGCAAAGGAGCCGGTGTGGGTAAAGCAGTCCAGCACCCGGCGCCCCCGGGCCAGCCGGGCCGCCGCCAGGCGGTTGTACTTTTGGTCCAGGAAGAAGCCGGTTTTCTGGCCGTTTTCAAAATCCACCCGGTAGCGCACCCCGTTTTCGGTGATGACCGTCTCGGTGGAGGCGGGGGGAGTGAGCCCCGGAAGCGGGTACCAGCCCTTTCCCTGGGCAAGGCCCTCCAGCTCCCGAATGGGGACGTCGTTGCGCTCGTAGATGCCGGAGACAGGCGCGCCGCTCTCCGAGAGCACCTTCGCCAGCAGCGGAAAGACCAGCGGTTTTAAAGTTTCCATGCCCAGGGAAAGGGTCTGGGTGACCAGGATATCACCGAACCGGTCCACCGTAAGGCCGGGGAACTGGTCCGCCTCGCCGAAGATCACCCGGCAGGCGGAAAGATCCTCCGCCCCCATCACCGTTCTGCGGTATTCCCACGCGTAGCGGATGCGGCGCTCCCAGAAGGCCTCGTCAAAACAATCGTTGGCGCTGCGGGAGATGAGCCGGATGCGGATCTTGGAGGTTTCGCTGTAAAAGCCGGTGCCGAGGTATTTTCCCTTTTCGCTCACCGCGTCCACCAGGGAGCCGTTGGGGACCTCCCCGGAAAGGGAGCGGACCTCCGTGTCGTAGATCCAGGGGTGGCCGCCCTGGACGGAGCGCTCCCCTTTTGCGGAAATAACGGCCTGCGGCCACTTGCGCTGTTTCATTGGCATGCTCCTTTTGCCCGGGCCAAAAACGGCGGGCCTTAAAGTTTTATTTTAATGTCCGTCCGGCTCCGGAAGGCCGGGAATGGAATCGAGCAGGGGGATGCCGAGGCCCTGCAGGAAGCGCTGCCCCTCCAGGCGGTACTGGTCGTCCTCCAGCCATCGGTTATCATGGGCGTCGGTGCCGATGATGGCGGTGCACCCCTCCTCCGCGGCGATCTCCCAAAAGCGGTGGTGGGGGTACCCCTCCCGGCCGCTGCGGCGGTTTACCATGGCGCCGGCCAGGTTGTATTCCAGGGGAAAGTTCCTGCGGCGGGCCTGGCGGCAGAGTTCCCGGCTCACCTCGGTGCAGTAGTCGTCGTATTCCCGGTACCCCCGCATGAAGAGGTCCGGATGGGCAAAATAGGCGTAGAGCCCCGTCTCCATGGCGGCGAGGGAGCTTTCCAGATATTCCGAGAGCCAGCGGTGGTCGCTTGCCGCGCCAAACCAGCGCCCATCCTCCTCGTTTAAGTAAAAATGGTTGCCGAACAGCAGGTATTCGATGCCGTTTTCTTCCTTTAAGTCCCGCAGCCAGCGGGTGTATTTGGGGAAATACTCGCACTCCAGCCCTAAGCGGATGCGGAGCCTTCCCCGGTATTTTTTTTGCAGGGAGCGCACGCTGGAGAGATAACCGGGCAGCTGCTGCAGGGTCATCCTCATGTCGGATTCAAAGCGCCCGCCGTAAGGCCATGGGCAGTGGTCGGAAAACCCCAGCTCATCGTAGCCCGCCGCAAGGGCACTTTTGACATAGCTTTCGTCGGCGCCGGAGGCGTGCTGGCAGCGCTCGGTATGGGTGTGGTAGTTGGCTTTCATAGGGCTTACCTCGTTTTGTCCTCCCCGTCCTTCCAGTCGATATCCAGGACGGCGATGGCCTCTTTTCTGTCGATGTTGCGGATGTGGTGGACGCGGTGGTTTTCTGCGGTGGAATAGATCTTGATATCGCAGCGGTCGTCCAGCATCTGGATGGGGCTTTGGCGCAGCAGGATGCGAGCCACATGGCTTTTGGGCAGCACCACCGTGTGCAGGCTGTAGCCGCTGGAATAGCGCAGGGTGTAGCAGTCCCCCGTCCGCCCGATGCCGGAGGTGGCAAAATCGATGAGGCGTACGGTGAGGAACCAATAGGCGGGCACGCAGGCCATGACGCCGGTAAAAAGGGCAAAATCCCGCCAGGAGGGAAACCATGCCGCCAGGGCCCAGGTGGCGGCGGGAAGCAGCAGGCAGGGCCACAGGGCGTCCATGACAAAGCGCATCCAGGCGCCGAAATTGGGCTTTGCCTGCCGGGGCGTCAGGGTAAACTCCGGCAGGATCATCCGCAGCTGGCGCAGCATCTCCGGGCGACGGCAGGCCGGGATCACGGCGGAGACATCGTCCTTTGCCTTGCCGTAGCCCACAGCGTGGATAAAGGCCGAATGCAGCCGAAGCATCCGGGCCAGCACGGTCTGACGGATATCCACAAAGTTGATGTCCCGCACCCGTACGGAGTACACCCGGTCGGTGATGCAGCCGCCCCGGATGGAAAGGGCGTCTTTGGCGCGGGACACCTGAAAGGGGATGTGGCGCACCAGATTGCGCACAAAGGTGAACAGCCACCCAAACAGCAGCAGATAGGCAAGGGCCGCGGTAGCGGGGGGAAGCCCCCACGCCATGGCCTTGGTAAAACGCTCAAAGGTGCCGTAGATGCGGTCGGAAAACTCTTCCCCCAGCAGGGAGCCCGCCTGGGAAATGAAAGTGGCAAAGAACACCACCCCGGCCAAGGAGCTGGAGAGCGCGGCGGAGAGAAAGGCAATGGACGCCTTCCCGGGGTGCAGTGTCCGCTCCGTCCACCCGCCGCGGCACAGGTTTTCCTGCCGCTCCTCCAGGATCTCCCGGGCTTTTTTTCGGCTGAGGGTCAGGGTGAGGTCGGTCCGCTCCACCCCGCCCGCCAGAGTGTCGGCCCGCAGGTAGACCGCGCCGAAGGGCTTGAGGTAAAAAGGGCGCACCACCGCAAGGGTGGTGACCCGGCGGTTCGGGATCTGGAAGCTGCGGCGGAAAAAGACGCCGCTTTCCACCAAAAGACCTTCCGCAGTGGCCTGATAGGTGAGGCACCACCACTGCAGAAAGGCCAGGGCGAAGATGGAAAACACGCTGAGCAGGTCCATCCAGGCGCCGGAGAGCCACCCCGACAGGCTCCCGCCGGAGGCCGCGGCCCAGAAGCCGCGCAACACCGGCAGGATAAGCAGAAACAGAAAGCGCCAGACAAACTGCACCAGCATAATGGGGTGGGTGCGCTGTTTTTTCATGGCCTTTCCTCCCCCTCCCCCGGCGACAGGACCTTTTCCAGCAGGGCAAAGGTCTGTTTGTCAAGGCCCGGCAGGTACAGCGTTCCCCCCGCCGCGTGGACCATGAGATCCCCCAGGCCCAGCAGGCGGGAGAGGGGTGTCTCAAACAGGGAGAGGTACTGGATGTTCGAGAGGGCAATGGAGCGGCGGCGGCGATAAAACACCCCGCCGTGGAGCACAAGGATGCCCCGTCCCGCCGCGTAGGTGAGCTTTTTGTATTTGATGGGATAGTAAAAGCAGTAAAAGAACAGAAAGGCCGCCGCGAGTGCCCCGCTGCACACCCACCAGGGGAGCGAAAACACCGCGAGGGTCAGGGAAGTTAGAAAGGAGAGCAGCAGGGCCGCCGCGCACAGGCGGATACGCCATAAAAGCAGAGCCTTGGGGGATACATGTTTCGGTTCCACGGGCTGCCTCCTCTCTCGCTTTGCCGGGCGCGCCCGGGTTCTGTTTTTATATTATCTCCAAAAGAAAGGGATGTAAATGGCATTTTGAGAAAAAACACCTTCAGCCCTCCCGTCCGGCAGAGCGGGGGCGCCTCATGGTAAGGGAGATGCGCTTTTTCTTCTCATCCACCCCCAGCACCCATACAGTGACGATATCCCCCACCTTCACCACCTCGGAGGGGTGGCGGACAAAGCGGTCGCAGAGCTGGGAGATGTGCACCAGCCCGTCCTCGTGAACGCCGATATCCACAAAGGCGCCGAAGTCGATGACATTGCGCACGGTGCCGGTGAGCTCCATGCCCTCCCGAAGATCCGACAAAGAGAGGACATCGGTGCGCAGCAGAGGCGCGGGCAGCTCGTCCCGGGGGTCCCGCCCGGGCTTCTGCAGCTCGGAGATGATGTCCCGCAGGGTGGGCACGCCGACGCCGGTCTGCCGGGCCAGGGATTCCAGGCCAAGAGCCTCCGCCTTCTCCCGCAGGGCGGAAAGGCCCCCGGAGGAGACTTCCGCGGCGGTACAGCCGCAGGCCGTCAGCAGGGCCTGGGCGGCGGAATAACTCTCGGGGTGGACGGCGGTGTTATCCAGAGGGTTTTTGCTCTCCGGCACACGGATAAAGCCGGCACACTGCAAAAAGGCCTTGGGCCCCAGCTTGGGGACTTTGAGCAGTTCTCGTCGGCTGCCAAAGCGGCCGTTTTCCTCCCGGTAGGACACGATGTTTTTGGCCACCGCTGGGCCGATGCCGGCCACGCGGCTGAGCAGCGGGAAGGAGGCGGTGTTCAGGTTCACTCCCACGGAGTTGACGCAAGACTCCACCACCCCGCCCAGGGTTTCGTCCAGACGGGCCTTGGGCATGTCGTGCTGGTACTGCCCTACCCCGATGGCCTTGGGGTCTATTTTGACAAGCTCGGCCAAAGGATCTTGTAGGCGGCGGGCGATGGAGACGGCGCTGCGCAGAGAGACGTCGTACTCCGGGAACTCCTCCGCGGCCAGCCGGGAGGCGGAATAGACCGAGGCCCCCGCCTCGCTCACCACCATGTAGGAGACCTTCTGCGGCAGGGTGCGGATCAGCTCCGCCACAAACTCCTCCGACTCGTGGGAGGCGGTGCCGTTGCCGATGGAGATGACCGAGACCCCGTGCTTTTCAATAAGGCGGCGCAGGGTGCGGGCCGCCTCATCCTTTTTATTCTGAGGCGGCGTGGGGTATACCACGGTGGTCTCCAGCACCTTGCCGGTCCCGTCCACCACGGCGATCTTGCAGCCGGTGCGGTAGGCGGGGTCCAGCCCCAGGGTGACGGCGTTTTTGACCGGAGGCTGCATGAGCAGCTGCCGCAGGTTTACCCCGAATACCCGGATGGCTGCGTTTACGGCGTTTTCCGTCAGGGCGGCGCGCAGCTCCCGCTCCAGCGAGGGGAGGATCAGGCGGGAAAGGGCGTCAGCGCCCGCCGCGCGCACCAGGTCCCCGCAGGGGGACATATTTTTGACAAAGGCTTTGACCAGGACGGAGAGGCATCGGTCGGGGTCCGCCTCCAGGGAGACCTTCAAAAAGCCCTCCCGCTCTCCCCGGTCTATGGCAAGCACCCGGTGGCCCGGCACTTTGGAGATGGGCTCGGCGTACTCATAGTACATGCGGTAGACGGAGTCCTCCTCCACGGCGGCGGCGCTTTTGAGCAGTGCCGTTTTCCACAGGAGCTCCCGCAGCTGGCGGCGCACTTCGGCGCTGTCAGACATGTTTTCCGCGATGATGTCGCAGGCCCCCTGCAGGGCCTCCTCCGGCGTGGGAACGCCTTTTTCCGGGTCTGCATACGGGGCGGCCATTTCCGCGGGCTCCCCGCGCACCGGCTGCTCTAAGATGGCGGCGGCCAAGGGTTCCAGCCCCCGTTCCCGGGCAATGGAGGCGCGGGTGCGCCGCTTGGGCCTGTAGGGGCGGTAGATGTCCTCCACCTCCGCCAGGGTGCGGGCCCCGGCCAGGGCCGCGGCGATCTCGGGGGTCATCTTCTCCTGCCCCTCGATGGAAGAGGAGACCTCCTCCTTCCGCTTTTCCAGGCCCCGGAGGTATTCCAGCCGTTCCGCCAGCTCCCGCAGCACCTGGTCGTCCAGAGAGCCGGTGGCCTCCTTGCGGTAGCGGGCAATAAAGGGCACCGTGTTGCCATCGTCCAAAAGCTTTACAGCGTTCTCCGCCTGCTCCGGGCGTATTTTCAGTTCTTCTGCCAGCTGTTTGATCAGATCCAAAATCGTTCTCCCTTGTCTTTTATAGTTTTGCCCCGCGAGCGTCCGGGTTCTCCCGGCACCGCTTGTTTTGAGTTTATGCCGGCGGGGCCGCTTACCGGCTGAATGATATCATAACTCCGCGTCAAAAAGGCGGGAAAGATCAGAACACATGCTCCGGGGAGAAAGTTTCCCCCAGAATCTCCCGGCGGATCTCCCCGGGCACAAGGCGGCCCCCGGTGGTCCAGACGATGTGGGCGGCCTGTTCCATCTTCCCTTCAAGGCCCAGGCGCGCAAGCAGCGCCCGCCCCTCTTCGGAAGCGAGGACGGCGGGGCCCGCGAACCCCGCGGCGGCGGAGGGCTCCACAAAGACGCCCTCGGTGCGGTACAGAAGCCGCAGATAATCATACAGCCGCCGGTCCCGCAGAGTGACGACGCCGGAGGCCCGGGTCTCCATGAGGGGGCAGACGAGCCCCGAGGGGCGCCCCACCGCCAGGCCGTCGGCCTGCGTGCGGCCGGAAAGGCCCAGGTCCCCCGCCGAGATCTTCTCCCCCAGGCCGGAGGCAAGCCCCGCAAGCATGGCGGGAGCCTGCACGGGCTCCGCGAAGAAGCAGTGGACAAAGGGCCCGAACGCGGCTTTCAGCCCGTAGGTGACGCCACCCGGGGCGCCGCCCACCCCACAGGGGATGGTGACGAACAGAGGGTGCTCCCGGTCCACAGCCACCCCCTGCCGCTCCAGCTGGCGGCGCAGGCGGGAGGCTGCCACCGCGTAACCGAGGAACAGGTTTTTGGAGTGCTCGTCGTCCACAAAATAGCTCATGGGGTCCTGCCGGGAGGCCGCCCGGCCGGCGGCCACCGCCGCGGCGTAATCCCCCGCGTACTCCCGTACCTCCACGCCCTTCTGGCGCAGCAGGTCTTTTTTCCACTGGCGGGCGTCGGCGGACATATGTACCACGGTGTGAAAGCCCAGGGCAGCCCCCATGACGCCGATGGAGAGCCCCAGGTTGCCGGTGGAGCCCACCTGGACGGTATAGCGGGCAAAGAAATCCCGGGCCTTTGTCAGCTTGCCGTAGCAGTCTCCGGGGCGCAGCACGCCGTGCTCAAGGGCCAGGGCCTCGGCGTGGCAGAGCACCTCGTAGATGCCGCCCCGGGCCTTGACCGAGCCTGCTGCGGCGAGTTCGCTGTCGAGCTTGAGCAGCAGGCGTCCGGCGGGCATTTCCCCCCGGGCACGCAGGGAGGCCTCCATGACAGGGGCCGGTTTTAAGGGGGATTCGATGATCCCGCCGTCTTCGGCTGTATCGGGGAACACCTGGGCGAGGTAGGGCGCAAAGCGCTCCAGCCGCGCCGCGGCATCGGCGATCTCCCCCGGGGAGACCTCCTCCCCTTTAGCCGGGGGCTGCCCGCAGCGGGGGTTGGGCCAAAGCACCTCCTCCGCCTGTGCCGCGCGGCGCAGGACGGGAAAACGTGCAAACAGATCGGAAAGCTCCAAGGTAAAGCGCTCCTTCCCTTCGCTCCGCCGGAAAAAGGCCTTGGCGGGGCGCCGGTATTGTGGTACTCTATCGTTGGAAAGCGGCGATAGGCCAGAGGTAAAAATGAAAACGTTTTGCCCGCCGCTGCCATTTCGCTTTCTATTGTACCATATCCGCCCCCGGCGGGCCAGCCTGACGCAGGGCAATTTTGTAAAATCTGACAGGAGATGCTGCGCTTTGAGCACCAAAAGAACCGGGTACCTCTACATCCTTTTGGCCGCCTTTTTCTTCAGCACCATGGAGGTGGCGCTTAAATTTATTGCGGGAAGCTTTAACCCCGTACAGCTCACCTTTTCCAGGTTCCTGATCGGCGGGCTGGTGCTGCTTCCTTTTGCTGTCAGCAAGATTTGCCGGGGCTCCCTGCGATTTCAGGCCGGGGACTGGCGGACCTTTGCGTTTCTGGGCTTTTTGGGCATAACGGTGAGCATGACGCTGTACCAGATGGGGGTGGCTTACACCAAGGCCTCTACCGCGGCGATCTTATTCAGCAGCAACCCTGTGTTTGTGGCGCTGCTGGCGCTGCTCATCCTGCGGGAGCCCATCGGAAAGGCGCAGGCCCTGGCGCTTGCCTTTGACATCCTGGGTGTGTTGGTGATCGTGAACCCCTTTGGGGAGGGGCTCTCCTTTTACGGGGTGGGGCTGCTACTGGCGGGCACGGTCATCTTCTCCCTCTACAGCGTGCTGGGCAAAAAGAGCTGCCGGAAGTACGGCGGCCTCACGGTCACCTGCATGAGCTTTTTCTTCGGCAGTGCCGAGATGATACTTTTGGCGGCCCTCAGCCACATTCCGGCGCTGGCGGACGGGCTTTCTGCCGCGGGGCTGGAGGCCTTTTCCCGCATCCCCTTTCTGGCGGGCATCAGCCCACAGACCCTGCCCTATTTCTTATACGTCGGCATCGGGGTGACGGGGCTCGGGTTCTTCTGCTATTTTAAAGCCATGGAGGAGACCTCCGCGGCCGCGGCCTCCCTGGTATTTTTCCTCAAACCGGTTCTGGCCCCCATTCTGGCGTATTTTATCCTGCGGGAGGAGATCTCCCTGCAGACGATCGTGGGAGTGGCGCTTATTTTCGCGGGCTCGATGATATCGCTGCTGCCCGGCCTGCTGGCACGGTGCAGGGCGCAGACATAAAGGCTGGCTTATGTAAAAGAAACACCGCTGCGGCGCTTTTGGGTTTCAGCGCTTCAGCGGTGTTTTTCTGCCGGGGAAGGCAAAGGCCGTTTCCGGCAGCGGTGCCCCTGTGCCGCGCGGGTCTCCCCGCCCGAGGGCGCGTCAGTCCTCTTCTACCCTTAAAAGGCCCATGGTCTCCAGCGGGTCCACGGCTTCGCCGTCCCGCAGCATCTCGAAGTGAAGATGCGGTTCCAGGGCGGTCTCCGCAAGGTTTGTATCACCCACGGTGCCGATCACGTCCCCCACCAGGACGATATCCCCCTCGATGACCGCCGCGGCGGGGTCTAGGCCGCAGTAGCGGCTGACCAGCCCGTCCGCGTGAGAGATCTCCACCACCCGGCCCCACATGGTGTCATCGGTGACGGCGGTGACAGTCCCGTCTGCGGCGGCCCGCACCTCGGTGCCCAGCTCCGCCCGGATATCCATGCCGCGGTGGGTGTGCCATTTGTTGAGCGTCTCGTCCTTTACCAGCTCATCGCCGCTGTAGGGGTTAAATACGGTGTCGGACACCGGCATAATATAGGACGGCGTCGGCAATTCGGGCACAAGCACCGGCTGTTCGGAGGGCACGTCCTGTGGAGAGGATGCCTCTTGTGAGGAGGGCGAGCTGGCAGCTGAGGAGGGCGCGGCGGATGATATGGCGATATCCGGCGTCTTTTGCTCCGCGGGCGCGGCCTGAGAGGAGGGGAACCCGCCGGGCTCCTCTGAGCTCTGGCGGGAGGGGGTAGGGTTTTCCCCGGTACCTGTAATGGAGTTGATGGTCTTATCCGCAATCACCCAGGCTGCGGCTCCCGCGCCGATGAGGCACGCCGCCAGCACCCCGTAAAAGCCCTTTCCGGCTAAGAATTTTCCGAACCGGCTTTTATCAAAGTTAGAATATCTGCTCATCTTCTTACCTCCGTTTTCCGTTTGTCACGCGATTTGACTTGCTGTTATTTTTCACCGCCCGCAGAGGAATATACAGCAAAGCGCCATTTTGCAGAAAAATTTGAACAAACGGAAAATGAAGGGGCGCTTTGGTGGGGTTTGATGCAGCCTGCCGCATATTCTGCCCGCCGAAGGAAAAAATAGCTCCAACCGGGCGCGGAAGCTTTTTGCCGCCCGAAGCTTAACAAAGGAAGTGTTGGATCTTGTCCATGACGCCGGAACAATACAATAAAATGAGCGAAAAGGCATCTCCCCCCTCTCCTTTCTGGAAGGATTTCTTTTTGGCCTTTTTGGTGGGAGGGCTTATCTGCACCCTGGGCCAGGGGATCCTCCTGTGGGCCGGGGAGCTCGGCCTTTCCAAGCAGGACGCCGGGGCGGTGACCTCGATATGCCTGGTGTTTCTCAGCGCTCTGTTTACCGGGATCGGGATCTATGACAAGCTGGCAAAACACGCCGGGGCCGGGACCCTGGTGCCCATTACCGGTTTTGCCAACGCCATGGTCTCCCCGGCGATCGAATTTAAAAACGAAGGGCTGATCCTCGGTATCGGGGTAAAAATGTTTTCCATCGCCGGGCCGGTCATCGTCTACGGCACCATTGCCAGCGTGGTGTACGGGATTATTTATTGGATAACCACAGTATTCTAACAGCAAAAGGCTTGCCAAACGGCAAGCCTTTTGCTTTAGTGACATCTTTTGCAAGGAGTAAATCCTAGAGATTCTGCTTCGGACTGTGTAACCTGCTCAGGATCTTCCATATTGCTACATCCAGCGTGGGTATGATACTTTGTGCCACCATTAGTGGGAATCCACACCATAGTTTCGTGGTTGTAGTCGGGATCTGCCTGTCCACATGTTGTGCATTTTCCGTTGGAAAAATTGTGTCCGGTTGTTAAACCGCTGGTTATGCCACATACAACACATGTTTTAGGATCCGAACAAGTTGCATTTTTCCAGTTATGTCCGTTAGCTTTGCCTTCCGTTGCACCGCAGGAACAGGTTTTTGGCTCAGTGCAAGTAGCCGCGCTGAAGCTGTGTATGTGCGGAGACTCCGTGATGGGTTCGGAAGCAGGTTCGGTGACAGGTTCGGTGACGGGTTCGGTGACAGGTTCGGTGACGGGTTCGGTGGCAGGTTCGGTGGCAGGTTCGGTGACGGGTTCGGAAGCAGGTTCGGTGGCAGGTTCGGGAGTAGGTTCGGAGATAGGCGTTGTGGATTCTGATGATGCATCATTGGAACTGGTTGTTGTTTCATTGTTGCCTTGACCATTTGGGTCTATTGGATGCTCGATAGAAGTGATGATTGAGATAAGATTCTGAGTTAGTTCAGTCTGCTGTTCTTTGGTAAGTTTTTCAGAGGCTCGAATAACAATTGTTCCTACGACGGTGTGTGATCCTGAATCAAGAATTCCACTATCAAATTTAGCCAAATACTCATTTCGCGCAGTAGCATCTTCTTCATTTGAATAAACTTCAATACAGCCACCGCAAGAAGTTCCTTTTTCTACAACGCTTTTTTCAGAAAAATCAGCCTGATCGATTAATGTGCTTGAGAAAAAAACGCATGCGGTGTATCCGCCATCGGTGTTTAGCTTTCCGTTTGGATCGTTCGATTCTGTGACTGCTTCGATTTCTAAAATGAATTCTGACTGATTTAGGCATTCAATGATGTATGATTCCGAAGGGGAAACAGCAGCCTCGGGTGAATCTCCAATTACATCGGTGCCGTCAAGAGTTATGCGCAAATTCGTTTGCAGGCTCTGGCTGAATAAAGTCAGCCGGCAATAGAGACGTCTTCCAGAGCCGCCTCCAAGTGCTTCATATTCATGTACTTTTTGTTGCCCCACTGGGTTCCGGCCA
>JALELV010000049.1 GCA_022768545.1 Oscillospiraceae bacterium | reverse complement strand
GCCACAGCGGATGGGTCTTTTTCGTCGGCGATGACCAGCATTTCAGGGGAGAGCTCCCGCACGATGCCGTCCAGGGTGGTGATGGTCTCACCGGGTTTTGCATTGCGGGCAACGATCCTGCCGCCTTTGACATACTGGTAGTCGAAAGCGTGCATGGGGTGTCCGTATTCCAACATCACGTAGTTTGTGATGTCCACGATGTTGTTGATGGGGCGCACGCCGCTGGCGCGGAGGCGCTCCCGCATCCAGCGGGGGGAGGGCTCGATCTTGATATTTTTTACCATACGGGCCATGTAGCGCTGGCAGAGCACCGGGTTCTGTACCTCTACGGAGAGATAATTGCCGATGTCGTCGGTCTCTTTGGCCACCACGGGGGCGTGGAGCTTCAGAGGTTTTCCAAAGGTGACGGCGGCCTCTCTGGCAAGGCCGATCACGGAGAGACAATCGGGGCGGTTGGAGGTGATCTCAAACTCCACACAGGTATCGTCCAGCCCGATGGCGGAGCGGATATCCTGGCCCGGCTCACAGTCCTCTTCGATGATAAAAATGCCGTCTTCAATGGCATAGGGGAAGTCGTGCACCGTGAGGCCCAGCTCCCCCAGGGAGCACATCATGCCGCCAGAGAGCACGCCGCGGAGCTTGCCTTTTTTGATCTGTTTGCCGCCGGGCAGAATAGAACCGTCCAGCGCAACCGGCACCACGGCGCCGGGGAATACATTGGAGGCTCCGGTGACGATCTGCACCGGTTCCCCGGCGCCCACGTCCACCTGGCAGACCACCAGCTTGTCCGCGTCGGGGTGCTTTTCCACCGACAGGATTTTGCCGATGACGACCTTTTCAATTTCGGCGCCTTCGATTTCATATCCTTCCACCTTGGAGCCGGACATGGTCATGGCCTCGGAAAAGGCGCGGGGGGCCATTTTAACGTCCACATAATCGGACAGCCATCTCATGGATAAATTCATTTGTTACCCCTCCTTAAAACTGGTTCAGGAACCGCAGGTCATTTTCGTAGAAGAGCCGCAGGTCATCGATGCCGAACCTGCGCATAACGATACGCTCCAGCCCCATTCCGAAAGCAAAGCCGCTGTACTCCTCCGGGTCAATACCGCAGTTTTCCAGTACCTTGGGGTGCACCATGCCGCAGCCGAGGATTTCGATCCATCCCTCACCCTTGCAGAGACGGCAGCCCTCACCGTGGCAGGCAAAGCACATGCAGTCCATTTCGGCGGAGGGCTCGGTGAAAGGGAAGTGGTGCGGGCGGAACCGGACCACGGATTCCTCACCGTAAAGGCGCTTGACGAAGATCTCCAGCGTTCCCTTTAAGTCCGCCATGGTGACGCCCTTATCCACTACCAGACCTTCGATCTGATGGAACAGGGGGGAATGAGTGGCGTCCACGGCGTCTGAACGGTAGACGCGGCCGGGAGAAATGATACGGATAGGGGGCTTTTTCTGCTCCATCACCCGCACCTGTACAGGGGAGGTTTGGGTGCGCAGCAGGATATTGTCGGTGATATAGAAGGTGTCCTGGGTGTCCCGGGCAGGGTGATCCTTGGGGATGTTGAGAGCCTCAAAATTGTAGTAATCGTATTCCACTTCCGGGCCCTGGGCAACGTCAAAGCCCATGCCGAGGAAGATCTCCTTTACTTCGTCCAAGACCAGGGTGAGGGGATGCTTTTTGCCTATGGGGCGCAGGGTGCCGGGCATGGTTACGTCCAGGCGTTCGTCCCGGAGCTTCTGCAGGGTCATCTCCTCTTTGAGCTCGGCACTGCGGGTGTCGATATGGTTCTCAATAAAGGAACGGATCTCATTGGCCAGCTGCCCGACCACAGGGCGCTCCTCAGCGGACAGGCCGCCCATCTGCTTGAGAATGGCAGTCAGCTCCCCTTTTTTGCCGAGATACTGTACCCGGAGTGCGTCCAGCTGTTTCAGATCATGGGCCTGTGCCAGTTCTGACACAGCTTTTTGTCGAATCTGCTCCAACGCATTTTTCATGATTTGGCTCACCTCTTAAAAATATTGTTGTTTGCTTATTTGCTTTTGCGGAGGAAGGGCGCCCAGAGAGAGGGAAAAGGGCAAAAGAAAAAGCTCCCGTCTCCTTCTCCAACGAAAGGGACGAAAGCCGACCTGCGGTTTCCGCGGTACCACCCTGATTTTTGCTGCTTTGTAAAGAGCAAACACTCCTGTGCCCGTAACGGGGGCCGCCGTCGGCGCCTACTGTAAAAAAGGTTCAGCGCCGCCGCTCGTGAGTGAACTTCGAACCCCTTTCCCGCCGAAACCGCTCTCAGCCAGTGGCAGTTTCTCTCTTTTGGGGGAACCCGGAGGCCTACTCTCTCAGTCGCCGCGTTGTCAAATTTATCGTAAGTATCAGAATAGCACATTCGGGTTTTAGTTGCAACCCTTCCGGTGCACTTTCTATTTGAATTTTGCCTTTTGGTATGGTATAATCGTTATAGTTTTGTGTTTCCAGGGAAACAGTTGGCGGCATATGATCGAAAAGAACCGCTCGGAGCCCGGTTTCTGCGGCCCCTTCTGCGGAAACTTTGGAGCACAGGATGCGGGGGAATGAGCCCGCTTAAAGTTTAAAAATACGGGCTGTGATCACCGGAGGGTTCGCCAAAACGCTTTTTAAAGCGCTGTGAGGAGCGTGGAAGAAAGCCGCGGCAAAAAGGCCGGGGCCACACTTGTGATGCAGTTCGGAAAAATTAAGGAGCGTATGGAACTTATGGGAGACGTATTTATCGAACACCTGGTCAAAAAGAGAAGCACCCCCCTGGAATGGCTGCTCCGCATCCTGCTGCTTTTGGGCGCGGCGCTGCTTTCCGTAGTCCTGTTTTTGTTTTCCGGGGCTCTTGGAGTGTTTCAGACCTTTGCTTTTCTGTTGATCGCCGGGGTAGTCTACGGGGCGTGGTATTTGTTTACCGGCTTCAGTGTGGAGTTTGAGTATTCCATCACCAACGGCGAGATGGACGTGGATAAGATCATTGCCCAGAGAAAGCGCAAGCGCCTCATCAGCGTAAAATGCAAGGATTTTGAGACCTTTGGGCGCTATAAGCCGGAGGAACACGCAAACCGCAGCTATCAGACCAAGGTTTTGGCTTACGACAGCTCCACCGATGACGTGTGGTACTGCACTTTCCACAGCACTGCCGGCGGGAACACCCTGCTTGTGTTTAACGCCACCGAGAAAATGTTAAACGCTATGAAGACCACTATGCCGAAGCCCCTTGTGTTTGAAAACTTTATCAAAAAGCAGCCTCAGTGAACCTGAGCGCAGGAGGCTTTCGCCATGATCCAGACCGGTATTGACCTTGTTGAAATAAAAAGGATCCAAAAAAGCATGAAGAACCCTCGTTTTTTAACGAGGGTCTTTTCTTCTGATGAGATTGCCATGTTCCGGGAGAGAAAATTTCCCGTGCAGACGGTCGCCGCCAACTTCTGCGCCAAAGAGGCGTTTGCCAAAGCCCTGGGGTGCGGCATCCGCGGCTTTGCCTTTCAAGACATCTCGGTGCTGCGGGACAGCCTGGGGCGTCCCTATTTGCGGCTAGAAGGCCCTGCAGAGGCGATGGCAAAAGCGGCCGGAGCGCAAAGCTTTTCCGTCAGCCTGACTCATACCCGGAGCTGTGCGGCAGCCGTGGTCGTATGCGAATGCAGGAAAGGGGAAGAAAAATGAGAATTCTGACGTCTGCGGAAATGAAATGTGTGGAATCTCTTGCCGACGGGGCGGGAGTGAGCTATGAACAGCTTATGGAAAACGCCGGAAGTGCCGCCGCTGCGGCGATCTGTGCCAAAATACCGGTGGAGGGGCTTTCCTGTCTGGTGGTATGCGGCTGCGGCAACAACGGCGGGGATGGTTTTGTCGTGGCCAGAAAGCTTTGGGAGAGCGGTGCACGGGTGGCGGTGGCTTTGGCCATGGGCTTGCCTAAAACCGCCCAAAGCATTGTCATGCTGGACAGGCTCCGTCAGACAGAAGTGCCGGTGTGGAGCACAGGGCTTGCCTGGCGCCAGGTGGAACAGGCCTTTGAGCAGGCGGATATTGTGGTGGACGCCATGTTCGGCACGGGCTTCTGCGGGGAGCTGTCCGGAGAGGCGGCCTTGATGGCGGACCATATTAACTCCGCCGTGGCAGCGGTGTTCGCGCTGGATCTTCCCAGCGGCGTGGCCTCCGACAGCGGCTTTGCCGCGCCTTCCTCTGTGCGGGCGGATTTTACCATTGCTTTTGACAGTTTGAAGCCCGCTCACCTGATCTACCCCGGAAGAGAATATGCCGGGGAGACGGAGACGGTATCCATTGGAGTCCCGGAGGAGTGCAGAGGGGAGGACCCGGGCAGCCATTTTCTGATCGGGGATGAGATGATCTTTTCCGGCCTGAAAAAGCGCCCGCCCCACAGCCATAAAGGGGATTTTGGGCGGCTGCTCAACATCTGCGGCAGCCCCGGAATGCCGGGGGCCGCTGTGATCTCAGCCCTTTCAGCGGCGCGGTGCGGCGTGGGGCTGCTGACCGTTGCCTCCTCGCGCGGGACCTTTCCCGCTTTGAATGTGCGGCTTCCGGAAGCCATGGTGCTCCCTCTGGAGGAGACGGTGGAGGGGCATATCTCCGCAGAAAACGCCGGCCGGCTGCTGGAGGCCCTTGCGCGGGCGGACGCCTGCCTGGTGGGCTGCGGAATGGGAAACAGCGAGGATACCCAGGCTCTGATGCGGCAGATTGTCCCGGGCGCCCGGTGCCCGCTTGTGATAGACGCAGACGGCATAAATGCGCTGCTGCCCTGCATAGATATTCTTCAGGAGGCCAAAGCACCGGTCATCCTTACCCCGCACATGGGGGAGATGGCGCGTCTGGCGGGCTGTTCTGTCCGGGAACTGGAGCAGCACCGCACGGAGTACGCACAAGCCTTTGCCCAAGAGCATCGCGCCGTGATCGTACTGAAAAGCAGCACCACCACAGTCGTCACGCCGGAGGGAGCAGTATTTTTAAACTGCACCGGCAACGCAGGGCTTGCCAGTGGAGGCAGCGGGGACCTGCTCGCTGGGATGATCGCCTCCTTCTGTGCCCAGGGGTATTCCCCCCTGCAGAGCGCGGCGGCGGGAGTTTACCTCCACGGGGCGGCGGCGGACCGCTGTGCCGCACGGCTTTCGCAGTATGCCATGCTTCCCACCGATATTTTGACAGATCTCTCCGCCATCTTTTTAGACCATGGGTTTTAACATCCGCCCAGAAAGTGAGGCTGAATGCATTTGAAACGCGCCTTTCTGATGATCCTGACCTTCGCTTTGCTTTGCTCCTGCCAAAAGGGACCTGCGGTTTTTCCGGATAAGATCCGGCTTCCTCAGGGGCCGTTTCGGGTCTCGGTCGTTTTTTCGGGAGGCGTTTCCGAAGCCGGGGCGGAGTTTACCGGCGCGGAGGGAGAGTATCGGCTTTTGTTTACTTCTCCGGAACATCTTTCCGGAATGGAGGCGGGCCTCCGGGAAGGGCAGGTGTCCTTCCACTACCGGGGCCTTGACGCCGGAATGCCTGACGGACTTCTTTTCCAGGGCAGTTATCTTCGCATACTGGCGGATGTTTTTGAAGCGGCTTCCCAGCTGGAAACGGAAAAAGAAAAAAGCGCTTTGTCCATTCGGCGGGCGGAGCAGGATTTTGTTCTGGAACTTGACCCGGAGACCGGGTATCCGCTTTCTCTTGCTGCGGAGGGCTTTCGGGCCGATTTTTCTGGCTTTTCCCCCTCGGCTTTCTCGTAACCTATACCCCGCTCCGATTGGGCGGTGTCCGTAAAGCAGTGAATCCTCCGTATGGCTACGATCATACGGAGGATTTTTGTATCTATTATATAAACTTGCTGGCGTCGAACGGTTTGTCAAAACCGTTTGCGGACGGCAAGTCCATAGGGGATAGCCGCTTTAGCGGCGCAAGGGGGTGTAGCCACCTTGACGGAACGAAGTGACGCAACATTCTCGGGCATGCAGTTTTCTTCTGCTGACGGAGAATGAAGCTCCGCAGGACGCACGATACTCCCGACAGGAGAGTATAGAAGTGCGCCCTTTAGTTCCTAAAGGGTTTTGCGACAGCCCGACAAACTGAAAGTTTCTTTTTTCTTGATAAATGGGGATTAGTTTTCCTTTTTTCCAATCAGCAATAACCACCTATGGTCAAAGCATATTTGTCCCTCCTTGATATAGGGATTAAAACCTGTTTTATCTCCACCATTCAAATCGTTTTCCATTTTACCAATAATATCTTTTTGAATATCCTCTGGTGTACTTGTCAAATCCATCCAGCTTTGTAGATTTACAGGAACAAGTGTTGTTTCTTCAAGCTGAAGCTCAAAAGCATCCTCAAACAATGCTTCAAATTCTTCTCTGCTAAGTATTCTTGTATGTGAGTTATCACGCATCGTTTCAATAGCGTCATTAGTTTCACGCAGTTCTTCTGTAGTCGCTACCATATCCCAAATAACAAGTTTTCCACCTTTTTTCAAAACTCGTTGCATCTCCCGAAAAGGCTTTTTAGGCTCAACAAAATGGTGCAATGAAAGTCTTGTAATCACAAGGTCAAATGTTTCATCTTCAAAAGGTAAGCATTCTGCATTCCCCGATACAAATGATATGTTCTGAATACCTTCTTGCTTTGCCAGTTTTTTTCCCTGCTCCAACATTGCTTCTGTCAGATCCAAACAAATAATGTCCTTAACATAAGGAGCCAATGCTCTTCCACATATACAGGTTCCAGCAGCAACCTCTAATGCATGTTCAGTGCCCTTTGCCTGAATACTACGAATCAAATAATCGGTATATTCTACCTTAGACATATGATATGAAGCAAATTTCTCTGCTTGTGTACCAAATGATTTTTTCACTTCATTGTAGTTATTCATAAACTTTTACCTCGCTGTAAACTTCAAGTTTTCTCGCTCTTTCACCATATAAGGTATATCAGAAAAATGTGAAAAATTCTACCATCTGTACAAGAAACGCCCGAACATTTTTTGTCCGGGCGGTCTCGGTATCAATCATAAATCAGTTCAAACTTCACGATACCTTCTGCCTGTGCCTTGCAAGCGTTCATCTGCCGTACCCATTCCATTTGGTTTTCGGCTTTCAGTTGCTCGGTCACGCCGTTTCGCTTCGCCAGCTCCGGCACGATCAGCTCCATGCGGTTTCGTGCCGCTTTTTTCAATTTCGGTTCAATAGCACAATACTGTTTTACGGATACCGCACTATACAGGGAGCGGGATTTTTTCCGCAGTTTTTTGGAAACCGGGCGGAAAAACGACCGGAGAGAGACTGTCAGAAATCAAAGTTTTTCATAAAATAGAAGTGCGGGGGCCCGGGCCAGATACCTGTGCGGCGCCCTGCAAAGCTTCTTTTCACGGCTTTAAATTTACAGCGGCTGATTATTTTCGGGCTTCCGCGGCAAAAATAACGGTACAAAACAAATGCGGAGCGTGATCAGCATGACGATAAAAAGAGGAGATATTTACTATGCGGACCTGAGCCCTGTAGTGGGCTCAGAGCAGGGAGGGACCCGGCCGGTCCTCATTGTGCAGAATGATATCGGAAACAAATACAGCCCCACGGTTATTGCGGCGGCGATCACCAGCCAGAAAGAAAAATCAAAACTGCCCACCCACATCGAGCTTTACTCCGAAAGCTGCGGGCTTTCCCGGGATTCCATCGTGCTTTTGGAGCAGATCCGCACTATTGATAAACGGCGCTTGAAAGAAAAGATGGGGAAACTAGACGATGTATCCATGAACCAGATCGACCACGCCCTCTCGATCAGTTTTGGATTGGAGCAGGGCGGACAGCAAAGGACTACATAAAAGAAAGGAAGGAAATACAGTTCTGATACCGGCGCGGCAGAGCATATACTTTGCCGCGCCGGTTTTTTCCGCTTTTATCCAGGGCCGGCCGGAAAAGGAGGCCGTTTTGTGAGTATTGGTTCCACTTTTTTAATTGCTTTTGGTCTTGCTATGGATGCTTTTGCGGTGGCGCTTACCAACGGGATGTGCCTTTACCGGGTGGGGAAAAAAGAGATGTTTTTAACAGCGGCTCTTTTTGGTGCCTTTCAGGGGGGCATGCCGGTCATCGGGTATTTTGCCGGCCAGAGCTTCCGAGGCTATATGGACACTTGGTCCAACTGGGCCGCCCTGATCCTTCTGGGAGGGATCGGCGGGAGGATGATATGGGAAGCATGGAAGGGGCTGAAGGGCCCGGAGCAGTGTGAAAGCAAAATGGGGCTCTCCTTAAATCTGCTTTTGTTTCAGGGCTTTGCCACCAGCATCGATGCCCTGACCGTCGGTATCGGCTTTGCCGTCATAGGGGCAGATCTTTTTATCTCTGCGCTTTGTATTGCGGCGGTTACCTTCTGCTGTTCCTGGGCAGGGGTGTGTATGGGGAAGCAATGCGGCAGGTTTTTAAAGCATAAAGCAGAAATATTTGGGGGAGCGCTGCTCATCCTGCTTGGGCTCAAACTGTTTTTGGACGGATAAATGCTCCCTTGTAGGCTTTGGCTGCCTTGACTTTCTTCGGGCAATCCCTTATGATAAAAGGAGTGCTTTCGCACATAAATTCACGAAAGCAACTTTGCAGGAAAGCCGGATCTTCCGCGGCGGGTATTGGGGAGGAAACGGCGGATCGGAGGACAACGTGTTCTGGCAAAAAGATGTGGAAACCATGAACCGCCGGGATCTGGAGGCGCTTCAGCTGGAAAGGCTCAAATGGGTCGTGTCCCGCTGCTACAACAATGTGCCCTTTTATCACAACCGGCTGGATAAAGCTGGGGTCACCCCGGATAAAATCAAGACCCTTTCCGACATTCAGTATATTCCCTTCACCACGAAGGACGATATCCGGGATACCTATCCCTATGGGCTTTTTGCCGCGCCCATGAAAGACATCGTCCGTATCCACGCATCCTCCGGCACCACCGGAAAGCCCACAGTGGTGGGGTATACCCGTGCCGACCTGGATATGTGGGCCACTGTGGTGGCCAGGCTTTGTACAGCGGTGGGCGCCACTGACGAGGACATTGCCCAGATTTCTTTTGGATATGGGCTGTTTACCGGCGCACTGGGCCTCCATTACGGCCTGGAAAAGATCGGCGCGGCGATCGTTCCCGCTTCCAGCGGAAATACGGAAAAACAGGTGATGCTGCTCAAGGATTTTGGCGTTACCACTTTGATCAGCACCCCTTCCTATGCCCTGTATATGGCGGAGGTAGCCCGGGAAATGGGCTATTCCAAAGAAGATTTCAAACTCAAACTGGGGCTTTTTGGGTCTGAGGGCTGCACAGTGGAGATGCGCGATAAGATCGAGGAGGCGCTGGGGCTTTTTGCCACGGATAACTACGGGATGAGCGAGCTCATAGGGCCCGGTGTCTCCGGGGATTGCGAATACCGGACAGGCATGCATGTGGCGGAGGATCACTTCCTGCCGGAGATCATCGACAGCACCAGCGGAAAGGTGCTGGATGCGGGTGAGACCGGGGAACTGGTGGTCACCACGCTGACGAAAGAGGGCATTCCCCTCCTGCGCTACCGTACCAAGGACATCACCCGCCTCAATTACGAGCCCTGCCGGTGCGGGCGCACCCATGTCCGCATGGACAAGATCAAAGGCCGGGCCGATGATATGCTCAAGATCCGCGGCGTAAATATTTTCCCCTCTCAGGTAGAGAGCGTTCTGATGCAGATCCCGCAGATCGGGTCGCAGTACCAGCTGGTGGTGCGCCGCCACGGGTTTATGGACAGCCTGGAGGTGAGGGTGGAGCTGCTGGAGGCGAACCTGGAAAAGTATTCCGAGCTGGAATCCATCCAGAGCCATGTCCACAGCAAACTTAAGACCGTTCTCGGCATCGATACCCAGGTGACGCTCACGGAGCCCAAATCCATCGAGCGCACTGCAGGCAAGGCTAAGCGCATTGTCGACCTGCGGGGCCAGGCGGAGAAATAACCATTGCGATACGCCGTTTTCGGCTGGATAAAGGAGGAACCCTCTTGAAGAAACTAATGCTTGGAAATGAGGCTGTGGCCCGCGGGCTCTATGAGGCCGGCTGTCATATTGTCTCCAGTTATCCCGGAACCCCCAGTACGGAGATTACCGAATTTGCCGCAAAATACCCGGAGATCTACTCCGAGTGGGCGCCCAACGAAAAGGTGGCGACGGAAGTGGCGGTGGGAGCCTCCATCGGCGGTGCCCGCAGCTTCTGCGCCATGAAGCACGTGGGGCTCAACGTGGCGGCAGACCCGCTGTTTACCGCCAGCTATACCGGCGTGGGGGGCGGGCTCATTCTGGCCGTCGCCGACGACCAGGGCATGCACTCTTCGCAGAACGAGCAGGATTCCCGCCACTACGCCGTTGCGGCCAAGGTGCCCATGGTAGAGCCGGCGGATTCTGCCGAGTGCAAGGACTATGTCCGCTTTGCCTATGAGCTGTCGGAGCGCTTTGATACCCCGGTCATCTTTCGTCTTTCCACCCGTGTCTCCCATTCCCAAAGCATTGTGGAGGAGTGCGGGCGGGAGGAGCTTCCGCTGAAGGATTATCAGAAAGACCCCAAAAAATATGTGATGATGCCCGGGAACGCAAAGTTGCGCCATGTGGTGGTGGAGGAGCGCACCAAAGCGCTGACCGAGTTTGCCGAGACCTGCCCCATCAATAGAGTGGAGTGGGGAAGCAGGGAGGTGGGGGTCATCACCTCGGGTATTGCCTATCAGTATGCCAGGGAGGCCTTTGGTGACCGGGCAAGCTACCTGAAGCTGGGCCTGGTAAACCCGCTGCCGGAAAAATTGATTTTGGATTTTGCCGCCCAGGTGAAAACAGTGTATGTAATCGAAGAGCTCGACGATGTGATCGAGACACATTGCAAAAAGCTTGGGGTAGTTTGCTCCGGGAAAGAGCATTTTTCTCCGATCGGGGAGTATTTCCAAAGCGCTGTTCAGCAAAAACTGCTTGGAAAGGTAAACGACTTTACAGCATTTGACGAGCCTGTTCCGGTGCGTCCTCCGGTCATGTGCCCGGGCTGCCCTCACCGTGGGCTGTTTTATACTCTGGGCAAGCTGAAAGTCATGGTCAGCGGGGATATCGGATGCTACACTCTGGGCGCGACCCCTCCTCTGAACGCCATGGATACCACCGTCTGCATGGGGGCCTCCATTTCCGGCCTTCACGGCTTTAACAAAGCCCGGCATCAGGAGGGGAACTCCGTCGCTGTGATCGGGGATTCCACCTTTATGCACTCCGGAATGACCGGCCTTGCCAATATTACATACAACCAGGGCTGTTCTACTGTCATTGTGGTAGACAACAGCATCACCGGAATGACAGGACACCAGCAGAACCCCACCACAGGGCGCACCCTCTCCGGGGCCGTGGTCCCGAAAATCGAGATCGAGGCGGTCTGCCGTGCGCTGGGCGTTAAGCGGGTGCGTGTGGAAGACCCCAATGACCTGAAGGGGATGGAGGCCGCGATCCGGGAGGAACTGGCTGTTTCGGAGCCCTCTGTTATCGTCTCCCGGCGGCCCTGCGCGCTGCTGAAAGAAGTAAAGCATGAAAAGCCGTTTTTGATCGACCGGGAAAAATGCCGCGGCTGTAAGGCGTGCCTTAAGATCGGCTGTCCCGCCATCAGCATGTCTGATAAAAAGGCCTCCATCGACAATACCCTCTGTGTGGGATGCGGGCTGTGCAAAGAGCTGTGCTCCTTTGGGGCCATTCTTACTTCTGAGGAGGCTGGGAAATAATGGGCGATGTAAAAAGCATTATGATCGTGGGAGTGGGCGGCCAGGGCACGCTGCTTGCCAGCCGTGTGATGGGAAATGTGCTGATGCGGCAAGGGTATGATGTCAAGCTTTCGGAGGTTCATGGAATGGCCCAGCGGGGCGGTTCCGTAGTTACCTATGTCAAGTACGGCGATCATGTTTATTCTCCGGTCATCGAAAAAGGGGAGGCGGATCTCATCGTCTCTTTTGAACTCTGCGAGGCGGCAAGATACCTGCCTTACCTGAAAAAAGGCGGAAAGATCGTCGTCAACGACCAAAAGATCCCTCCCATGCCTGTGATCACCGGTGCAGCAGAATACCCTGAAGATATTGTGGAGCGGATCCGCCGCCTGGGCGTGGAAGTGGTCTGTGCCGATGCACTTTCCCTGGCGGAGCAGGCGGGCTCGCCCAAAGCTGTCAATATCGTGCTTATCGGCGTGCTCTCTCAGATGACAGATATCCCCTTGGATGCCTGGGAGGCCGCTTTGGAACAGTCGGTCCCGCCTAAATTTTTGGAGCTCAACCGCAGGGCGTTCCGGCTGGGGCGCGAAATAGCAGTAAAGTAAACGCTTTGCCCGGCAGAATAATATTTTGCTGGAAGCCCTTGACAAAAGAAAATTTTCGTATTATATTGTTGAAACAACACATTGTGAATGCGTTGATGGAGAAAAGTAGAAAAAGCTCTGTGGACCAGGAAGAGGACGTCAGCGACTGGAAGCGGCCTTATCACATCTTTTTTCGAAGTTCCCTCCGGAGCCGGCGGGCTGAATCTCTGGTTTGACAGAGTGGGTAGGCTTGCCCGGGAGGCCCCACGTTACCGGGGCAACGAGCGGGCTTTTGCCAATTTGGGTGGTACCGCGCGGGTTGTTTTTGCCGCGCCCCTTATTTTTTAAAAATAAGGGGCGCGTTTTTTGTACCCTGTTGCCGCCTGAGCAGCTAACAAACAAGATCAAGAAGGAGCGACTGTTATGCCGAACTATTGGAACGAAGCGATGGAGTGTATGGACCCGGAAGAAATGCGAAAACTGCAGGATGAGCGCCTGATGCAGACGGTAAAGCGCGTTTATGAAAATGTTCCGTTTTACCGCAAAAGAATGGACGAGGCGGGCATCACGCCGGAGGACATCCACGGTGTTGAGGATCTTCCGAAGCTTCCCTTTACCACAAAGGCGGACTTGAGAGATTACTATCCTTTTGGCACTTTTGCCGCTCCTATGGAGGACATCGTCCGCATCCAGGCTTCCTCCGGCACTACCGGAAAGCAGATCATCGCGGGATATACTCAAAACGATATCGACAACTGGGATGAGTGTGTGGCACGGGGGCTCACCAGCATCGGCGTGACACGAAAGGACAAGGTCCATGTTTCTTACGGTTACGGGCTTTTCACCGGCGGCCTGGGAGCTCACGGGGGCGCCAGCAAAGTGGGGGCTGCCGTTGTTCCCGCTTCGGTGGGAAACACCAAGCGCCAGATGACCCTGCTGCATGACCTGCAGTCCACTACCCTGTGCTGTACGCCATCCTATGCGCTGCATCTGGCAGAAGCGCTGCAGGAGGTTGGACTTACCAAAGAGGATCTGAACCTGCAGTACGGTGTGTTCGGCGCGGAACCCTGGACCGAGGCCATGCGCACCGAGATCGAAAACAAGCTGGGGCTCAAAGCCTATGATATCTATGGCCTCACCGAAGTGCTGGGGCCGGGCGTTTCCATGGAGTGCTCTGAAAAACAGGGAATGCACATTCAGGCAGATCATTTTATTGCAGAGATTGTGGACCCCGACACTTTTGAACCGCTGCCTGCCGGCCAGGAAGGGGAACTGGTATTCACCACCATCACCAAAGAGGGGATGCCTATGATCCGTTACCGCACCAAAGACCTGACGGTGCTGCACACCGAGCGCTGTGCCTGCGGACGCACCTCCCCGCGCATGGAAAAAATTCGCGCGCGCACCGACGATATGCTTATTATCCGCGGCGTCAACGTGTTCCCGTCCCAGATCGAAAGCGTCATCCTGCGCCACGCTGAAGTGGAGCCCCACTACATGATCTATGTAGACCGGGTGGACAACACCGATACTTTGGAGATCCATATCGAGGTCAACGAAACCACTTTCTCCGACCAGGTCAAAAAGCTGGAGGATCTGGCACGGGAGATCAGCGCAGATATCCAGTCTGTGTTGGGTATTAAAGCTGCTGTTCTGCTGGTGGAGCCCAGAAGCATTCAGCGCAGCGAGGGGAAGGCCGTGCGGGTCATCGACAAGAGAAAGCTGTACAAATAATGGGAGAGCTCCATCACATTTAGGTGTAATTTTCTCTGGAACCGGCATAAATCAGATTCCTTTTTGGTAAAAATGTGTTATAATAGTTTTAAAGAGAATTGTTCTCCTCTCATTTGTTTTTGAGGATTTTGTTTCTTAACAGAGCGAGAGGGGGAATTTGGCTTCGTACTATTATAACCCGGTAATATCGGAAATCAAAAATCAGGAGGATGCCGTATGACAACGAAACAGCTTTCCGTATTTGTGGAGAATAAGCCCGGCAGACTGGCCGAGATCACTAAAATTCTGGAAGAGATCAACGTGGACATCCGCGCTTTATCCATTGCAGATACCACGCATTTTGGTATTCTGCGCCTGATTGTCAACAATCCGGAGGCGGCGGAAAGCGCTTTGAAAGGCGCGGGCTTCACCGTTTCCCTTACCAGGGTGATTGCAATCGAGGTAAAAGATGAGCCCGGCGGCCTTGCCAGGGCCCTCAGGCATCTAACGGTAGCGGGGATCACCGTGGAATACATGTATGCGTTTATTACCAAGAAAGAGAACAGCGCCTATGTGATCATACGGGTGGAAGACAACCAGAAGGCCATTGATGTTTTGGAGGCAAATCATATTTCGGTGGTCTGCGGAAGAGACATTTACGACATGTAACAGCCGGATTTGGCCCGTTTAGATCGGCTCATCTCCGTAAAACAGCTTTGGCGGCGGGGCTTTTGCCTCACCGCCAATTTTTGTGTGGTATATACGGCGCAAGTGTATGACAGAAAATAAATTAAAGGCCGGGAAGCTGCCGGCGTACGCTGTACAAAAGGGCTTGCCGTTTCTGTGCCGCAGTGCCGCAGCGCAGAAGCAGAGGTCCCTGCCTGTGTAGCCCCGGACAGGAGAAAGACGAGTGCAGAGCCCCAAGAGGGGGAATAAAACAGGATTAAGGGTATGCGGTAAAACGACTGACCAAAAAAGACAGGCTTTTTTGCCTGAGGGCCGCCGCAGACGGGGCAAAGGGCATTTTTTATTCAGAAGCATACCGTGAATCTGCCTCTCGAACATAATCGGCATACGCGTGCTTCAGCATTTCAAAAGCGCATTCTACGTCTTGAGGGATATTGACGTGGCTGATAAAGTTTTTTCCCTGCGGCCCATAACCATTCTGATCATCCCGAAGCCTTGGGATTTCTCCCATGAGCAGAGTGATGTATCTGTCCATATCCCACATTCCCAAAGGGTGTTCCCGGTATATCAATTCACCGTTTTTTTCGATGACATGGGCCTGATAAACAGCGTAGTTGATGATGAGCAGTTTATCAGAGACATATTTTTTTAAGGTGGCCGACATTCTTCGCTGCATGGTGGCGTCCTGCGACAGAATAATGCTATTGCATTTGATGTGATTTTTCTGTATCAGACCAAGCAGACGGGTGATGTTATTTCCACAGTTTGTAGAGCTGCACTCCAGATAGTCTGCCTGCAGGCCGTACTTCTTTTTGACGTATAAATGAAATAGTTCAGCTTCTGTCAGAGCCTCTGTTTCTATTTCTCCACAGTTTTGACGGGCAATTTCCCGAAGGGTTTCCGTTGTATGTCCCACGCCTCCGACGATGATATAGGTGTCCGCTACCTGGGTTCTGATGGCCTCAGCCAAAACATTTCCGCCTTCCAATATGCTTCCGCCGAACAGGACAAATACATCTGCTTTCTGAATACCGTATTGGTTCTTTAAGCTTTTTGAGTTAGATTTAAGATATCTCTTTGTCCGCAGAAAGCGCCCAGGGTATTGATCGGTTGGGCTTTATCTGTGCTGTGTTCTTTTTGTGCTCCATATTTTCCACTCCTTTTTATCATATAACATTATGACAGGTGAGGCAAGGAAGCTGTGAGCATTAAACAAGCCTTTTAGCTGCGGCAATGCGTCCCCCCTGCTGCCGCAGCTAAAAAGGCCCGGGCTTTTGCCCGGGCCTTTTAAAAATATGGGATCAGTCGCTGATATAGGGGAGCAGAGCAAGATGTCTGGCGCGTTTGATGGCGACTGTGAGCTGACGCTGATGCTCAGCGCAGGTACCGGTAACGCGGCGGGGAACGATTTTCGCTCTCTCAGACAGGCATCTTCTCAGTTTCGGGATATCTTTGTAGTAGCTGATGTGCTCGATTTTATCGGCACAGAAAGCGCAAACCTTTTTACGGCCTTTTTTGCGGTTTCCGCCTCTTTCAGATCTATCAAAAGCCATGAGTACAAACCTCCTTGTCAATTAGTGAAATGAACCAAAAAGTCAGAAGGGAAGGTCATCGAACCCGCCGACCTCTTCAAAATCTCCCGCGTCACCGCTGGAGTAGGCAACCCCGGAAGGTTCCGGAGCCGCGGAAGGGGAGGGAGAGTTGTTGTAGGAAGGAGAAGCACCACCGGTGTTTCCGCCGTTTCCAGCGCCTTCCACAAAGCTGACGTTGTCGGCCTGGACCTCGTAGACCCGGCGTTTGTTGCCGTTTTTATCGGTGTAATCGCGTACCTGAAGGCGTCCTTCTACCAGAATGGGCTTGCCCTTCTGAAAGTAGCGGCAGACAAATTCAGCCGATTGTCTCCAGGCTACAACATCAATAAAATCGGCCTGCCGCTCGGCGCCCTTGGTATAAGGGCGGTTGACGGCCACGGTGAAGGACGTAACGGAAATGTTGCTGGCAGTCTGACGCAGTTCAGGGTCCGCAGTCAGGCGCCCAAGAAGAAATACTTTATTCATTCTGCAAGCAACTCCTTTCCTTATTCTTCTACCGCAACGGTCAGGGAACGAAGCACGCCGTCGGTGATCTTGTAGATACGATCGAGCTCAGCGGGGAAATCGGGCTTGGCGGTAAAGGTGATCATTACATAATAGCCTTCCTGCTCATCCGCGATCTCGTAAGCGAGTCTGCGTTTGCCCCAGTCCTCCACGTTGTCGATGCTACCATTCTCACTAATGAGGGTCTTGAACTTCTCAATCAGAGCGTTGACGCCGTCTTCGCCCAGTTTGGTGTTCAGGATCATGGTGGTTTCGTACTGCTGAGATACTTTTGCCATTGTTACACCTCCTTTTGGACATTAGGCCCTGCCGGAAAGCAGAGCAAGGATGCGTTACACGGGAAAACCCGCAATAACAGATTAATTCTACCAGCTTATAGCGGACAAGTCAACAAAAAGTTTTAAACAAAACGTTTTTCAGAGGGTACAGCTCATTTTTTTCAAATAATCACGAAAATCCGCACCGACCTCCGGGTGGGTGAGGCCCACTTCCACAATGGCCTGCAGCACCCCAAGTTTGCTGCCCATGTCGTACCGGACGCCGGTATAGTCCACGCCTACCATTCCGTCGGAAAGGGCAAGCTGCAGCATGGCATCGGTCAGCTGGATCTCACCGCCTGCGCCCGGAGCAGTGTGCTCTAAAATATCAAAAATTTTAGGTGGGAGGACGCAGCGGCCCAAAATGGAATAATTGGAAAGCTCCTTCCCGGGCGCCGGCTTTTCGACCATGTCGGTGACACGGAAGAGGTTATCATGAAGCGGCTCCGTTTTCAGGGAGGAATATTTGCAGATCAGCTCCGGCGCCACCTCTTTGATGCCCACCACACCGAGGCCGAATTCCTCATAAGCGCGGCAGAGCTGCCCGCAGGCGGGGTCTTCGCCGATGATCACATCATCGCCGTACAATACGGCAAAGGGCTCATCCCCCACAAAGCTTTTGGCGCACCACACGGCGTGCCCCAGGCCGCGCGTCTCTTTCTGGCGCAGGTACTGGATATTGGCAAGCCCTGCGATGGACACGACCTCATCATACTGTCTTTGCTTTCCAGCGGCCAGCAGCCTGGCTTCCAGCTCGGGAGCACGGTCAAAGTGATCCTCCATAATGGATTTTCCCCGGCTGGTGATGATCAGGATATCTTCGATCCCGGAACGGACAGCCTCTTCGACAATATACTGGATCGCAGGTTTGTCCACGATGGGGAGCATTTCCTTCGGCATTGCCTTGGAAGCCGGAAGCACCCGGGTACCGAGCCCGGCAGCGGGGATGACTGCTTTTTTGATTTTCATCGTAAAGTCCTCCTCAAAAAGATAGCCTAATACAGCAGGACCAAAAAGGAGACTGCCACAGAAAGCAAAAAGTAACCGACTACGAGAAAGAAGATAAGCTTAACGTTGGTTCTGCCTTTTTTGCTGAGCGCCACGGCGTATTCCTGTTCACTGACAAATTGCTGCGATTTGATTTTTTTGACCTTTTTGATGCAGTGGCGGTAATAGATGCGGTTGGCAAAGGCGCTGAACGCCACCACCAAAAAAGTGTTGATCAGGCTGAAGGCGTAGTTGAGGCTGATCAGGTTTTGATAAGGTGAGCTGTCAAAAACAGGAGGATAAGGGTTGTTCAGGTTTTCCATTACATAAGGCATATAATCCTTCATGAAGATCAGAGAGGGGATACTCAATACCAAAGAAGCGGCGATCAATATGGCCGCTATCAGGTACATCTTGCGGTAGAGAAAATAAAAACCGCGGAAAAAGAAGGAAGGCCAGTTCCACTGCAGCGAGCGCTTGCCCTGGGCGATGTCCCGGAACCGCGGAAGAAAATAATAAGAGCTTTCTCCCACGTAGAGCGCAAGATCTTTTACCAGGACCCCATCCAGCTCCTCCTCCGGGTCCACCCCGCCGAAAGGCGTGGTAAACGGGTTGAGAGGGATAGGGGGAGGTCCCATGTTTGGAGGAACGGCCCCCGGCTCACGCATTTCGCTGAGTTTGAGCCGGGCTCCGCAGATATTACAGAAGATCCCGTCTGCTGGGTTGATGGCGTTGCACCGGGGACATTTCAGAGCATCGTCACCGTCAAAGGGGATATCCGGTCCGCTTTTTTCCGCCGGGCGCCAGCTGTAGTCCTCTCCATGGTGTTCTTCCAGGGCGCAGTGCCCAAGCTTCTGGTAGCAGGAACGGTGATGAGGCGCACCGCAGACCGGACACACCACCACGTCGTCGCCGTCCTTGAATTTTAGAGAGCACGCAGGGCAAACCATATTGGCATATTTGGACATAGCACAAAGCTCCTTTTCCGCATATCGCGGTGCCGCGGCAAAGGCATCAGGGAAGGCGCCGCCGCGGCCTTGGCATTTACCCGATCATGGATAGTCGGTAAGATTCTGTAAATTTTATTATAGCGGATTTTGCCGGAAAAGCCAACCGCAAAATTTGAACAGCCTATAAAGTATTCTTTACAATTGAGCGAACATCCAGTATAATTATTATGGATTTATTTCGCGAGCCGATGAGCCGACTGAATATGAACGGAAAAAGGATGAATCAAATGCTGCAATTTGAAGAACTTCGCCTGAAGCTGTTGGATTTAAAACCAAATATCGATGACTTTGCCGACGCGATCGGCTTGGAAAAGCTGAAAAAACAGCTGGAAGAGCTGGAGGCTGAGGCCGCTCAGCCGGATTTTTGGAACGACCTTGAGAATTCCTCCAAGGTGCTGCAGAAGACCAGCCAGGTAAAGGCCAAGATTGCCGCCTATGACAGCCTGCAGCGCGGCTATGACGACACCATGACCACCATCGAGATCGCCATGGAGGAAGGGGATGAGTCACTATATCCGGAAGCGCTGGAAGCTTACGAGAAGCTGTCGGAGGATTATGAAGAACAGAAGCTGATTACCCTGCTCTCCGGCGAATACGACGCGAAAAACGCGATCCTCGCTTTTCACGCGGGGGCGGGCGGAACGGAATCTCAGGATTGGGTCTCCATGCTGTACCGGATGTATACCCGCTGGGCGGAGCGGCACGACTTTAAAGTAAAGGTACTGGATATGCTGGACGGCGATGAAGCCGGTATCAAAAGCGTGTCTATTCTGATCGAAGGGCTCAATGCCTATGGGTTTTTAAAGTCGGAGGCCGGAGTGCACCGCCTGGTGCGTGTTTCTCCTTTTGACGCCTCCGGACGCCGCCAAACCTCCTTTGCCTCTTTGGAGGTTATGCCGGAGATCTCGGATGACATTGAGATCGTCATCCGGCCGGAGGACCTGAAGGTGGATACCTATCGTTCCGGAGGAGCGGGCGGACAGAACGTAAACAAGGTTTCCTCCGCGGTGCGCATCACCCACCTTCCCACCGGCATCGTCTGCGCCAGCCAGCAGGAGAGAAGCCAGCTGCAGAATAAAGCCAATGCCATGAAAATGCTCAAGTCCAAGCTGATCGAGATCAAGGAGCGGGAGCACCTGGATAAGATCGAGGATATCAAGGGGGATCAGAAGGAGATTGGCTGGGGCAACCAGATCCGTTCTTATGTGTTTATGCCCTATACCCTGGTAAAGGATCACCGGACTGGTTTCGAAGTGGGAAACATTGGCGCCGTCATGGACGGAGACCTGGATGGGTTTATCAACGCCTATTTAAAAGCCAGCAACAATGGAGAGCTTTTAAAGTAAAACAAAAAAGCCCAAAAGGGAAAGGCGGATACCTGTCTTTCCTTTTTGGGCTTTTTGCAGTTTGAAGCAGATGAGGAATGATCTCTTTGTTTAAAATTAGTTTACAATCTGAGACTGTATTTACAGTATAATAAATATATCCGCCAGGATATTGACGGGGACATATCTTGCTTTAGTACGGCCTTGGGACCGTATTCTTCTGCCTGTGAAGGGTGGGGGGAAGGCAGAGGAAGGTTGGAAAAGTTTTATGGCAAATCCCGGAGATAAAAAAGTTTCTTTTACAAGGTTTACACTGCGTATTTTCGGCAATTCCGTCGTCGGCGTAATCCTGAGCTCTTTTTTTGCGCTGACCCTTGGAGCCATGTCGGATTATCTGCTCGTGACCATTTTAATGACTTTTTTCAGCCTTACTCTTTACTGCACTCTGATCTATTCCGCGGCTTGGGCTCAGGGCAATAAAGACCGGAACTATGTTCACTACAACCGCCTGCGGGAAGATTTTTTCCGGGGTGCAAAAGCCGGGCTTTGGGCCATGCTCCCCTATGTGCTTACTTCTGTCATTTTGATCCTTGTCATTGTCGGAGCAATATCTGATATTTCGTTTATTTACAGGATCCTGAATATCCATCTGCTGCCCCTCATCAATCTGGTGCTCCCCGCGGGGGAACCGATGACCTGGTGGGGGATCGTGGTGGTAAACCTCTACCATCTTCTGATCCCGGTTTTTTCGGGGCTTGGATATTACCTTGGGTACAAAGATATTGCACTGGGTCACAAACTTATTTATAAAAACAAGAAACCTTCGGAAGATAAAAAACGCCGCTGAGGGGTTACATATCTGCCGGTGACTGGCTGTTGTCAAGGTATTGCAGGAGGGAGCAGAAAATGGAAAACGCCAGCTGCTCCTGATACTCGGTGTCGGAAAGCCTCCTGGCCTCTTCGTAATTGGACAAAAACCCGCATTCGATCAGAACGGCGGGTTTTTCGGCTTTATAGAGCAAAAAAAGAGCCTTTGTTCCCGGTTTGATCACCCGTGTGTTTTCCGGCTGCAGCATTTCTGTCAGGTTTTTCTGCAGGATCTCCGCCAGCAGTTTGCTTTCCTCCCGGTTGGTGCTGTAGAACACCTGTGCCCCTTTGGCCGAGGAAGATGTATATTTGTTCTGGTGGATGCTGACAAAAACAGCGTCGGAGGCTTCATTCATCAGCTTCAGCCTGTTTTTCAGGTCGGAGGTCTTTTGTTCCCGCACCGTTTCGCAGCCCTGGTCGTGGATCGAAACGTCGCTTTCCCGGGTCATAAGGGTGGCGATGCCGTTTGATTCCAGCATATCACGCAGTTTCAGAGCGATGGAGAGGTTGATCTCCTTCTCCACCTGGCCGTCTGTTCCAATGGCTCCGCCGTCCATCCCTCCATGCCCTGGGTCGATGATGACCAGCGGAAGGCTGTTCTGCTCTGCCAGTACGGTCTTGGCACTGTCAAGATGCAGAATGACCAGGACGGCTCCCAGCAGAAAAAGGACAGCCAGCAAAATCGCCGTCCAAAGAGATCCCCATTTTTTTCTCATCCCGCACCACCTCATCCTAAAATATGCACATGGTATATTCTGTTAGACCAGAGCCCTCACAAAAGGGGAAAAAGACCCGGCAGGAAAGGCGGAGATTTAAAGGTTATGGCAAAGGCAAAAACAATCTTTGTATGCAGCAGCTGCGGTTACGAATCGCCAAAATGGTATGGAAAATGCCCTGAATGCGGGGAATGGAACTCTTTTGCGGAGGAGGTGCGCCAGACGGCGGCGCCAATCAAAACGGCGCTTCCCCTGGTGGGTTCCGCCGCTCCGGCAGGGTACGACCCGCAAAGCATCTCAAGGCTGGAGGAAGTGGATTCTCAATCCGATATCCGGTACAGGACCGGAGTGGAGGAGCTGGACCGTGTTCTGGGAGGCGGAGTGGTAAAAGGCTCTCTGGTGCTGATTGGGGGGGACCCCGGAATTGGAAAATCCACCCTGCTGCTGCAGATCTGTGAGTTTTTGGGGAAAAACCTCAAGATACTTTATATCTCCGGCGAAGAGAGCCGGGCTCAGGTAAAGCTGAGAGCCGGACGCCTGGGTGTCACGACGGAAAACCTCCTGCTGGGCGCCTACACAGATATTGAGAATGTGGTACATGCCATTCTCCAAACGGCCCCGGATATCGTGATGGTGGATTCCATCCAGACGATGAACTTATCGTCGCTCAGCTCTTCCAGCGGGAGCGTTTCTCAGGTGCGGGAATGTACACAGATCTTGGCGAGGGTGGCCAAAAGCCAGGAGACCGCTATTTTTGTGGTGGGGCATGTCAACAAGGACGGCGCTATTGCCGGGCCTAAAGTGTTAGAGCATATTGTGGACGCCGTGCTCTATTTTGAAGGGGAACGCAACCTTTCCTACCGTATTCTGCGGGCGGTAAAAAACCGTTACGGCTCCACCAATGAGATCGGTGTTTTTGAGATGGGTGACAGCGGCCTGCGTCAGGTGGAAAACCCTTCTCTTATGTTGCTCTCCGGCCGGCCTGTCAATGTGTCGGGAACCTGTGTTTCCTGTGTAATGGAGGGTTCCCGTCCTATTCTGGCCGAGGTACAGGCGTTGGTCTCCAAGACGGGGTTCGGAACGCCCAGACGGATGTCGACGGGCTTTGACTACAATCGATTTGCACTTTTGATTGCGGTCTTGGAAAAGCGGGCCGGGTATTTTTTTGGAAACCTGGATTCCTATGTGAACGTCGTGGGGGGGCTGCGCCTGGACGAGCCGGCGGCGGATCTCCCCGTGGCCTTGGCGCTGGTCTCCAGCCTTTTGGATAAACCGATCGAGGAGGGGGTCCTTGCTTTTGGCGAGATAGGCCTGGCGGGGGAGATCCGCGCTGTTTTCGGTGCGGAGATAAGGGTCATGGAAGCACAGCGGCTGGGCTTTCACAAATGTCTGCTGCCGCAAGCTGTGCTTAAAAACCTGGACCGTTCAAAGATCACCATGGAATTAGTTGGGGTCCGCTCCATCTCCGACGTTTTCCGGCACGTGGGGAAATAGCTCCGGATCTGTATCCGAAGGGCTGCCTTGCTGAAAGTAGAGGCAGTCCTTTTCTGTTGTCTGCAGGGCGGAGATCCCTTTGAGAATGCAGTAACCATCCTTTTGATTCACACATTTTTTGCCGCAGGGAATCAAATTCATTCTTTTCACCTCATGGTTTCTATTCTGCTTGAGCGCTGTTTAAAATATGCAAAGTTTTTTCTTTTTTGGCGGTATTTCCTTATAAAAGACCCCCTGGTCAGAAAGAATAGGAGGAGAGAAAAGTTTATTTTTGGAGGGTCACCATGAAACACAGATTGCTGCTGGGAGGATTTTGTACCGTTTTGGTTTTAGGGACTGCTTTTGTTCCCACATGGGTTTTGAATTCGGTACCGGAAGCGGAGGGCGTACGGCCCCGCCGCATTGAGTATCAGGAAACCGTTGCCTGCAGCGGAGAGATCTCGGCACTTTCCTATCGGGAGGTTTATCTGGAGACGGGAGTGATCCCCTCCCGGGTGGTGGCAGAGGTGGGAGACCAGGTGGAAAAGGGACAGGTACTGGCTGTGATCGATACAGAATTGACCCGCAGTGTAATTTCCCAGGGGGTAACAGTCCAAACAGCCCCAGAAGCCGGGCTGGGCGTCCTGGAAGAGTTTGGAGAAGATTACGGCCTGAGCGGCGAGAAGCTTCAGGCTGTGCTGGGGGCCTCCCCCGGGTATACAGGGGAGAAAAGCGCTTTTATTCCCCGGGAAATTTTTGCGCCCATCAGCGGTACGGTGACTGCCGTTTCTCTTTCGGAAGGAGTGCTTGCATCCGGAGCCGCTCCGGCTTTTGTCGTTACAGAGAATGATGGATATTTGATGAAAGCGGCGGTAGAGGAAGAGAAAATAGGGCTTGTCGCGGTAGGGGATCCGGCTGTTGTTACCGGCAGCGCTTTTGACGGTTCCTATCGCGGGGTCGTGACCAAAATCTATCCATCCGCCCGCAAAAGCCTCTCCGGAGTTTTTACGCAGACGGTGGTGGATGTGGAGATCCGGATCGAAGACACTTCGGCCCGTCTTCGCCCCGGATGCAGCGCCAAAGCGGTCATTTGTACAGAAGAGCCGCAGGAAGTGCTCTCCTTAACTTATGACGCCATTCGTCAGGACGAACAGAATCAGGAATATGTTTATGTCGTATCCGAAGGGAGAGTTCACCGGCGCAACATTGTGACCGGCGATGAAATGCTCTATTATGCCCAGATCATCAACGGCCTTTCAGAAGAAGATATCGTCCTGCTGGGGGATGGGTTAGAGGAGGGAAGCCTGGTTCGGGTGAAAAGAGGGGAGAGAGGGGAAAAATGAGCGGAACTTTTCTCTGTGCCTTGAAAAATCTTGGAAGAAAAAGATCCAGAACGATACTCACGATCTTCAGTATTGCCATCGGCGTCATGTCTGTCACACTGATCGCCGCCATCAGTGCCGCCGGGAAAAACGCCGTGAATGCCGAGCTGGATGGGCTTGGCATCGGTGCGGTAACGGTGAGCGCTGATCAGAAAATATCTTCTGCGGCGCTGAATGAATCAGAGCTGCGCATGATCGAAACTCTGTCCGGGGTAGACAGCGCTACCCCTATTATGGTGGAAAGCTCCCGGGCGGCTATGCGGGGCCTGGTTGCCGATACCATGATCTGGGGTATCGGTTCGGGAGCGGAACAGGTGATCTCGTTAAATTCCCTGTACGGAGACCTGTTTTCTGCCCTGGATATTGCCGGAAACGCCCGGGTATGCCTGATCGATTCCAGTGTAGCGGAAGCATTCTATCACCGGGAAAACATTGTTGGGAAAAAGGTGCGTCTATTATTGGATGGGGTTTTTGAGGAGTTTGAAGTGATCGGCATCGTGGAATCCGGAGGGAATATTCTGCAGGGAATTATGGGAGACTACCTGCCTTCTTTTGTCTATATCCCATTTACGTCGATGCGGGAGCTTTCCTCCAAGTCCGGATTTGACCAGATCGCCGTAAAGGTGAAGCGGGAGGAAGAAGCGGAACAGGTCGGGGAGAAGATTTTAGAAGTTTTGAAGCAGAACTCTCCTTCGGGAGGGGTCTTCAGAGTTCAAAATATCGCTCAACAAAAGGACCGGCTGAACCATCTTCTGGATATTGTAACGGTGATCCTTTCTCTGATCGCCGGAATTTCTTTAATTGTATCCGGGCTTGGGATCATGACGATCATGCTGGTATCCGTCAGCGAGCGTACCCGTGAAATAGGAATCAAAAAATCAATCGGGGCAAGCAGAAAGAATATTTTGTTTGAGTTTATTGCGGAGGCGCTGCTTATTTCTCTGATCGGCAGCGCTGCGGGTGCAGGTGCAGGATGCTTTTTGGCCTGGCTTGGCTGTATGGCTTTTCACATGGAGCTTTCTGTTTCGCCGGTTTTTATCCTGACCTGCATTTTTATTTCGGTAGTGATCGGCGTGGCGTTTTCAGCGTACCCTGCCATGTCGGCGGCACGTTTAAACCCTGTGGATGCGCTGAGAACAGAATGAAATGTTCATCGAAAACCGGGATTTGCTGTAAAGCTATTTAGCATTACAGCAAATCCCGGTTCATGAGGAAGGTCATTCCTCTGGTGATTCTCGATTTTTTTGACTTTCAGGTTTTTTGGGGGAAAACCTCGGTTTAACATGGGCAAGGGGGGAATGCTCCGCCGCTTCTTCCAGCTGTTTACTGGAGGTATGGGTATAAATTTCCGTTGTTCCAAGGTTTACATGTCCCAGCATCTGCTGCAGCACCCGGATATCAACGTTGCCATATTGATATAGCAGAGTGGCCGCTGTATGGCGCAGTTTATGAACAGAATATCCCTGTCCGGAGAGCCCGGCCAGTTTCAGAGAGCCTTCCACGATCTGTTCCACACGGCGTGCAGTGAGCCGTGTGCCGCGGCTGGAGAGAAACAACGCATTTTTCTCCTTTACATTTTGCGGGGAGACCCTCTGCTTTAGGTAAACCTGAAGAGCGGATACACAGGCGTCATTGAGATAAAGTAGGCGCTCTTTATTGCCTTTTCCTGTTACTTTCAGCGTACTGGACTGATCTTCCAGCCTCAAATCGGATAAATTGATCCCTACCAGTTCGGATAAACGCAGTCCGCAGTTTAAAAATAGCGTGATGATACAGTAATCCCGCTCCTTAAATTCGCCGTCAACATGAACGAGGAGCTCCAGACTTTCCTCCATGCTCAGGTGTTTGGGAAGAGACTTTTTCAGCGCCGGTATTTCCAGATCCTGAATAGGATTATCATCAAACAAATGGGCTTTCACTGTGAGGTATTTATAAAAGGACCGAAGAGCCGAAACCTTACGTGCCCGGGTTTTGGCACTGTTGGCTCGCTCCGAAAGGGTGTAATTTAAAAATTCGTAGGCTTCGGAAAGAGTGACCTCTGAAAGAAGCGATGCGGTAACACCGCGGATCGGGATTTCTTCGAAGGGCAGATCAGAAGGCACCAGCCCGCGGCGCTGAAGAAGAAAGCGCAGAAAAGTGCGCAGGTCGATATAATAAGCCTCCACAGTACGAACGGAACGGCCCTTAATGGTTTCCATATAAAACAAAAAGTCCCGCAGAGGCTCCGGACAATCATCTAAAATGGCGGGCTTCATTTTTGCGCTCCCCTCTATTTCGCTAAATTTTAATTTAGCGAAATTACATATTTTTATTTTTCCATATTCCCTTTATCTATGCGACATTACGGATATCGTTTCAATTTCGCTAAATTTTTTCTATTCTGTATTATACTCTTTCTCCGAAACAATTTCAAATCTACTTTGATGCGACATGTGCTTTACCCATTCCGTGCAATCATACCGAGTACCGCGAAAAACGATCATGCTGCCGTAGTCCTTCCATAGCACCAGATGCGGATCAGCAAACTGACGGACATCAATGTTGAAATGAGCAAGCAGGAGCTCTATCTTTCGGTCAAGCTCCATCAAGACCTTTCTTTCCTCCGAAGTCACGATACAGGGCCTCCCACTCCAATTCATCAAACGGAATTTCGTCTGTTCCGCTGGGTTGGGCATGAGGTTCGCCGATCACCTATAAATTGTTAACTTAATAACAAATATATTCAGAATTATTTGGTGTTTTCCAAAACAGATTTAAAAGGAACCCGGAGGATAACCGGGTGCTCATAAAACAGTGAATTCTCCGTATGTTGTGACCATACGGAGAATTTGTTTATGTCTAATCTTCAAACTTGCTGGCGGCGAACGGTTTGTCAAAACTGTTTGGCCGCGGCAAGTACACATAGGATAGCCGCTTTAGCGGTGCAAGGGGTGCAGCAACCTTGACGGAACGAAGGGACGTAGCATTCCCGGTCAAGCAGTTTTCTTCTGCTGAGGGCGAATGAAGCGACCCAGGACGCACGATACTCCAATAGGAGAGTATAGAAGTGCGCCCTTTCGTTCCTAAAGGAATTTTCCGTTTGCTTCTCTCCTCGACAAACTGGAATTTATCTGCAGTCATAAACCATATTTACTTCATGGCAGTCAACCTCATCAACAATATCTGTTTCTACAAATCCGATTTTTTCATAGATGTGCTTTGCGTGTTCGTTGCCGTAAATATAGGTCGTTGTCATCTCCAACATATTATAGGTATCT
>JALELV010000043.1 GCA_022768545.1 Oscillospiraceae bacterium | reverse complement strand
TCACCCTTGATGTCGACGGGATGGGCTCCGGCAGCATTATAACCGTCGGAGACAGTCCGGAGCTGCAGAACGATAAGATCGAGCTCCAGGTGGACAGGGAGGAGATCGCCCTGCGGATCAACGACAAAAAACTCGGCGAGGGCCGGCCGGAGGAACGGGAAGCGTAAACAAAGGCAGCGTACAGCTGCGGAGGAGACCCGGGGAAAAGCCCGGACCGTCCGATAAATGGAGACGGCGCGGGTTTTTTTCTCCATTTTGCGATGATGCGGAAAGGAGAAAAATGCAGACGCAGTTGCTTGGACAGCCAGTCAGCCATATATCGTTTGGAAAGGGGATCATTACGGCGGTCTCCGACCAGATCGTCACGATAAGTTTTGCACAGGGGGAGAAAAAATTTTTATATCCTCAGGCGTTTACCAGCTTTTTGACCCTGAAGGACCCCCAAAAACAGCGGGAAGTAAATGCCGGATACAATAGGGCGCTGCAGGCCGAAGAGGCAAAAAAGAAACAGGAATGGGAAAAGCAAGAGCGGCGCCGACAGATGCTGACCATGAAAATTGCGCCGAATTCTCAAGCGGCGTTTCAAATTTGCGCCAAGGATGCAGAAAGCATTATTCAGGGCGGCACGGTGCCGACCGGGTGCTATTTAAGCGGATATTCCAAGGGCGCGCCGCGGATCCCCAACCGGCTAAAGCCCAATTCCGCCTGCTTGCTGACGGCGCTGCCCGAGAGCGGCGGAGAGAGGGACCGGCAGGTGCTGGGTGCTTTTATGGTAAATGAGGACTTTTGGGGCGAGCACTGCCGGGACGGTATGGTAAAAGGGCACGAAAGGTATCGGCTTTGTCTGCCCGCCGGCAAAACACTGCCCTACTGGAATTATTTTGACCACGGCGCGGTACTGCCGCGCTGGGGTAATGTTGCGTTTCGGTATTTTTCAAACAGCGTCATGCAGAAGATGCTGTTTGACATGGCGGGGCTGTTTTCCGGTACCGGGCAGGAACCTGCTGCCCGGGAGTTTTACCGGTATTTCTGCGAGATCAACCGCCTGCCCGTACGGCAGCCGGGTACGGAGCAAGGGTAAATAGGCTCCGGCCAAGGCCATGGGCCCCATGCCTCGCCGCCGGAGACACGCATGTGCGCAAAAAATTATCCTGACGCCAGCACCCCTCTGTGCCGGCGCGGCAGCCGCGGCGCATGCCCGCAAAAACAGTTTCACAAAGCAAAGGAGGCTGTCCATCCGGACAGCCTCCTTTGCTTTGTGAAATACAGAGGGCCGCTCCTCCGTACCCTGACGGAAGCACGGCAAAACAGAAAAACTTTTTTGGAGTACCAGGCTTATTTTAAGGCAAGGCCGTCTTTAAAAGCGCTGCCCACTCTTTCGCCCAGGCGGAAATAAGCGTTGTTGAAAGGGTCAAAGGTAATGGGGTCAAGCTTTGCGGGGTCCACTTTGCCCTCCGCGTTTAAAACGCTTTCATCGGCGCTTACGTTTACGATCTCACCCACCATGCGGCAGGAGGCCGGGTCGTAGCTTGTCAGCCTGCACTCCAGCGCCATGGGCAGCTCATCGATGAGGGGAGCGTCCACAAACTCCGCGGGGGAGGCGTGGAACCCGGCTTTCGCAAACTTGTCGGGCACCTTGTTGGCGGATTCTACCCCTACGTAGTCGCAGGCGGTGACCTGTGCGGCGGTGGCCATGCTGACCGTAAAGGCGCCGCGGGCTAAAATATTCTTGACAGTTTTATGCCCCGCGCTCAGGCACATAGAGATCTCCTTGTCGTCGCTGATGCCGCCCCAGGCGGCGTTCATGGCATCCGGGACGCCGTTTTCGTCATAGGCGGCGACGATGAGCACGGGCTGCGGGTAGGTGTAGGGCTTTGCTCCGAAATTTTTTCTCATAACAATACCTCCGTTTCAGGCGACAGCGCCGGGTGGCCGGGCGTTTGGGCTGTTTTTCTTTTCGGGCGGTGTTTTGCGCCCGTCGGGGAAACCTCCCCAGTGCTTGTCAGACTATATTATTATTATAGCACAGACAACCATTTTTTTGAAGCCCACCCGATGAAAATAAGAACCGGAGAGAAACACGGAAATAAGCGTTTAAAAGAAACAATATGATAAAATTATTTTGGAAAAAGCATTAAAAACCAACAAAATCTTCAAAAATGACCTTGGAAACCGCTTGTCAAAAGGGATTTACCGCAGTAAAATAAAAAGTTAGAAAAGCTTTGAAGTATCTGAAAGGGCCGGCGTCTGTGCGGCAGGCGCCGGAAAAGGCGGGGCGGCGGAGCGTTTCAGCTGAGCGGGAGGCGTAGGAGTTTGGAAAAGATAAAACCGGAACGGAAAAAATTTTGGTGCGCGCTGGCGGCGGTGCTCATCCTGGCGGCGGTCATGTGCGCGGCCATTGTGATTTATGATGCGGAGCCCCATATCCCCATGCTTGTCGGCTGTGTGGCCGCGGCTGTGGCCGCCATGCTGTGCGGGCACAGCTGGCAGGAGGTGGAGGACGGCATGATCCACGGCATCACCCAGTCGCTGGGGTCGCTGATCATTCTGATGCTCATCGGTATTCTCATCGGTGTCTGGATCCAGGCAGGGGTGGTGCCGGCCATCATCTACTACGGCCTGCGCATGCTTTCTCCCAGCTTTTTCCTGGTGTCCACTATGCTCATCTGCTCTGCCATCTCCATGGCTGTGGGCTCCTGGGGGACGGCGGGCACCATCGGCCTCGCCTTTATGGGTATCGCCCATGCCCTGGGCATCCCCCCTGCCATGGCGGCGGGGGCCATCATTTCCGGGGCATACCTTGGGGACAAGGCGTCCCCGCTCTCCGATACGACCAACCTTGCCTCCGCGGTGACCGGGGTGGATGTGTTTGTCAACGTGCGGCACATGATCCCGGTGGCAGCCACCGCCTACGGGCTGGCGGCGGCCTTCTTTACTGTGGTGGGGCTGCGGTACGGTGCGGAGGGCACAGACATGGCGGAGGTAGATGCGCTGCTCACCGGCCTCCAGCAGGAATTTTCCATCAGCTTTTTCAATTTTCTTCCGCTGGTGCTGCTGGTAGTCTGTGTGCTTTTTAAAATTCCGGCCATCGCCAGCATCAGCATCGGCATTTTTTCCGCGGCGGTGCTGGGGGCATTTACCCAGGGGGCAAACCTGGGGGAGGTGCTTCAGGCTGGTTTTTCCGGCTACCTGTGCCAGACGGGCAACGCCTCGCTGGATTCTCTCCTTACGGCGGGCGGGCTTGACTCCATGATGTTTTCGGTGTCCATGATCATCTGCGCCATGATGTTCGGCGGTATCATGGAATCCACCGGGCTGATGGAGGCGCTGATGTCTCCCCTGGTGAAAAGGCTTCACCGGGGAGCGAGCCTTATCACCGCCACGGTGGCCTCCTGCTTCCTGGTCAACATGATCCTGCCGGAGCAGTATATCTCTATTGCGATCCCCGGGCGGATGTACGCCCGGGAATACGACCGGTTCGGCCTGGACCGCAAAGAGCTTGCCCGTGCCCTGGGCGCGGGGGGCGCTGCCACCAGCGCCCTGATCCCCTGGAATACCTGCGGCGTCTTTATGATGGGTGTACTGGGGGTATCCGCTTTTCAGTACGCGCCCTGGGCGGTATTTAACCTTTTGGCGCCGTTTACCGCCATTGCCTTTGCCTGGGGCAGCAGGGCCCTCCGCAGAAGAGCAAACCTCTCCGCCGCCCTCTGACCTGTATGAAAACGGGGCTTTCAGGCGGGCGGAAAAGGCCGCGGCGGCAGGGGCTTAAGAGGAAGATGCCCTGCGGATCGGTTTGACAACCATCGGAAAATTTTTTATAATAGATTAAGATTTTGAGTTGCGGCTGGCCCTTTTTACAGTAAAAAGGGGGCGGAACAGGGCCTTTTGCGCCCCGTTCCGCTTCAGTTGTCCCTGTGCGCCGGAGGTCATCCTGCTGCGAAAAGGGGCGCCGGTATCCGGCACTTTTTCTTATGCCGCGGCTCCAGACTGTCCGCCTTCCCGTACGCTTGGGAAGGCGGAAACTATCTCCGGGGAGGACAATAAAAAGAAAGAGGAGGGGAGCACTATGGTGGGAAAGGGAAAGCACAGTGTGTTTCGCACCTGGGTGGTGTCTTATCTGGCGGTGCTGCTGCTTCCCCTTATTTTCAGCTATATCGTCTATTCCTTTGCCTACGGCATTATCCGGAACAACACCGCCACCATCAACGAGGTCTCCCTGCGCCAAACAGAGGAATCTGTAGAGCGGATCTTTAGTGAGATACGCTCCACAGGCAAGCAGATCCTGACGGATGAAAAGGTGATTTCGCTTACCTGGGCGCCCACGCCCCTCACTCCGGTCAAGCTTCAGAAGATTGGGATGCTGCAGAGCGAGCTTGCCAAGCGTTCGGCCTACGGCAGCTATATCAGCGAGATCTATGTTTATTTTAAAAACCCACAGGTAGCTGCTTCCATAGGAGGCATCGTCCGGCAGGACGCGTTTGAAAAGGCCCTTCGGGAAAAATTTTGGATGGATCTGGATGAGTTTGAAAGGCTGGGCGCCGAAGGGGGCGGAAAGGTCACGGTAAAGCTCCTGCGGGATCCATCCCAGAGCTCCGGGGCGGTGCGCAGGCTGGCGGTTTTTGTCTCTGACGCCATTTGGAAGGAGACCCCGCAGGTCACCTGCATGTTTATCATCGACGCAAGCCACATCAACAACCTCCTCAGGGGCTACGACCTGGAGGATGCTGAAGCGCCCCGCTCAGTCTGGGCCATCTCTCAGGACGGGGAATTCTTATCCCCCAACGCCTCAGGGAATATCCCGGAGGAGGTCATGAGCTACTGCCGGCAGCCGGATGGGATCTACGATGCCACGGTAAACGGCCAGAAAAGCGCCCTGATGTCCCACACTTCCGATTTTACGGGCTGGAAGTTTTTGTCGGTGGTGTCTTTGGAACATTACCGTGCCCAACTCAGCGCGATCCGGAACGCCTATCTCGTTTTTCTGGCTTTCTGCCTCGCCATTGGCGTGGGCATCTCCTTCTATTTTGCAAAGAGGAGCTATTCCCCCATTGAGCGGATGACCAGGCTGTTTTTATCAGAGCTGGACGGCAAAAAGAAAAATGACGGCGAAAATGAATTTTCCTTTTTGGAAAGCGGGCTTTCCCGCCTTTTAGAGGAAAAGCGGAGCTATGAGCAGCAGATCGGCCATCAAAAGCAGGACCTGCGGCAGCTGTGGCTGACCAAGATGATGCAGGGGAGGATCTACAGTGAAAAGACCTTCCGGACCGTGTGCGAGGACTATGACATCTCTTTTTCCGGCGACTCTTTTTTACTGGTGGGGGTCACCCTTCAGGACTGCGGAAGTCTGATCTCCCGGGCGGAGACCACCGAGGAAGAGGCCTTTGCCATGGTGAATTTTATCGTGACTTCCGTACTGGAGGAGCTTCTGCGCCCGCAATTTGACGTCTACGTCTGTATCCAGGGGAACCCCCTGAGCTGCGACTATGGAGATGAACTCTGTGCCGTGGTGAACTTTTCGCAGGAAAAAGACGGCGCAGAGGTAACCGCCCGGGTAAAGGAACAGTGCAAAAGGGCGGAAGAATTTATCATGAAGCACCTGCACATCACCATGAAGAGCTATATCAGCGCGGCGTATCCCGGCTGGGAGGGCATTTCCTCCGCCTATCAGGAGATATCCCGCGGGATGGAGCAGATGGAAAACTTCCAGATCGGGGCGAACATCGCTACGGAGGAGGATATACGGCATCAGATCTTTCAGGAGGGCCCGGAGCCGGAGGGAGCGGAAAGCGGAATGCGGGAGCTGTGTGCCGCGGTCTCCGCGGGAGAGACGGAAACGGCATGGCAGCTTTATATCCAGGTGCTTCGGGAAAACATCGGCGACCTGGATCAGTCGTTTTTCTATCTGCGCCTGTACAGCTTTTCCATTTTGGAGCGGGTCTCCTATCTCCTTCTCCGGGAGCCGGGGGAAAGCAGGGAGGTGGCGCGAAAGCTCAAGGAGAGCCGCAATATCGAGGAGCTGAAGGCCCTGGTGCTGCAGCGCTTTGCTGAAATTTACCAGAGGCTGCTTCCCCAGCAGACAGAAGGCGAAATGCCGCTGCAGATCGCCGCGGTGGTGGAATATATCGACACCCATTTCAGCGACCAGAACCTCACAGTGGCTGCCCTGGCGGAGCAGTTTTCCATCAGCCAGTCCTACCTGCTGCGGATGTTTAAAAAAAGCATCAATACCGGGGTGCTGGAGTATATCAGCCAGCGCCGTGTGGACGAGGCAAAGCGCCTGTTAAAGTCCGGCAGCGGAACGGTAAATGAGATAGCCCAGCAGGTGGGCTATGCAAACAGCCTTGCCCTGATCCGCGCATTCAAAAAGCTGGAGGGGATCACCCCCGCCACCTACCGGAAGATCGTTTAAGGTGACGACGCGGGACGCGGCTTTGCTGTGTGCGTTCCGGTGCTTTGTGCCCGGTATGAAATATTGGACCGTGGATGAAACGGCATATCGCTGCTTTCGGCATTGCCCGGGAAAACCGTAAAGAGGATGCGCCTTGGGGCGTATCCTCTTTTTTGCCGCCTGCGGGCCCGGCTTTGCCGTGCTGTCTCAGAGCGTTTTGTACAGAGAAACAACTTTGACGGCAGCGGTTTTCCCGGGCAATGCCGGAGTACAGCCCGTTCCATTGACAGAAAACCCTGAGGGGGCCCTGGCGGATACTGCCGGGGCCCCCTCAGGGTTTTCTATCTTAATGGAATGAAGTGGGTCAAAAAACTCAGCCCTTGATGGAGCCGATCATAACGCCGGAGACAAAATATTTCTGGACAAAGGGATAGACGATGAGCATGGGGATGATGGAGATCATAATGGTGGTGTATTTGACCAGAGGGCGGAACCGGTCAATGGCGCCGGGGTCGGAACTCTCCACCACAAGGGAGTTGTTGGAAGTCTGCAGAATGATCTCCCGCAGGGAAAGCTGCAGGGGAAACAGGTCGCGGCGCTTCTGCAGGTAAATGGAGGCGTTGAACCAGGCGTTCCAGTTGCGGATGACATAGAACATGACAATGACCGCCAGCACCGCTTTGGAAACGGGGAGGACCACCTGCAGCAAAATGCGGATATGGCCGGCTCCGTCGATTTTTGCAGCCTCGATCAGCCCATCCGGAATGGTGGAGAAGGAGGTACGCATGACGATGATGTTATACACCGAAACGGTGCCGGGAATGATCATGGCCCACATGGTATCGATAAGGCCGACGCCCTTGACGATCATATAGGTGGGGATCAGGCCGCCGCTGAAGATCATGGTAAAGGTGAGAAGAAACAGGATCGGTTTGCGGAAATAAAGGTCTTTTCTGGAAAGGCCGTAGGCCGCCAGAATGGTGATGACCATGGAGAACACAGTGGCACCTGCCACATAGATGAATGTGTTGACGTAGGAGTGAATGATGTTGGGGTTGCTGAGAACAAATTTATACCCGCCCAGGGTGGCTTTTCCCCAGGGAACCAGGGCAAGGCCGCTGTTTGCCTGCAGAATATCCGGGTCGCTGATGGAGGCCATCAGGACATGCCAAACGGGAAGGATAAAGACAAGAGAGAGAAGGATCAGGAAGATCGTGTTGAAAACACCGAAAACTTTTTCTCCGGCGGTTCGTCTGTTTCCCATAGCGCTTTATTTCCTCCTTTACCACAGGCTCGTTTCGCTTACCTTGCTGCTGATTTTGTTGGCAACAAAGATCACGATAAAGTTAATGACCGAATTGAAGAGGCCCACAGCGGAAGCGTAGCTGTAGTCGCCGTTGACAAGGCCCACGCGGTATACATAAGTCTGGATGATGTCGGCGGTGGAATAGGTGCCGGGGCCGTACATCAGCAGGATCTTTTCGTAGTCAAGGGTCATCACCTCGCCAAGGCGCATGATGAACAGGATAATGATCGTGGGGGCAAGGCCGGGGAGCGTTACGTGCAGTGTCTGCTTCCAGCGGCCTGCGCCGTCAATGCGGGCGGCTTCATACAGCTCCTGGTCAATGCCGCTGAGGGCGGAGATGTAGATAATGCTGCTGTAGCCGATATGTGCCCACACATTGGAGCCGATAAACAGCGCCCGGAAGTATTCCGGCTTTCCAAGGAGGTTTCCCCCCTCGCCGCCCAGGGCGACGACCAACTGGGTCAAAAGCCCGTTGGATTTGGTGAAGTCCTGCAGGATGCCGACCACGACCACGACGGAGATAAAATAAGGAAGATAGGAGATGGTCTGCACTGTCTTTTTAAAGCGCGGCTGACGGACTTCGTTGAGAAGCAGCGCCAAAACGATGGGGAGGGGAAAAGAGATCAGGAACCCATAGGCGCTGAGGATCAGGGTATTGGAGAGCAGGCGTCCAAAGTAGATGGAACTGAAGAAATTTTCAAAGTGCTTGAAACCGACAAACGGGCTTCCCCAAAAACCCTGGCGGAACGAAAAATCTTCAAAGGCAATGGCAAGGCCGCCCATGGGCAGGTAGTGGAAAATAATAAAATATGCGATGACCGGAACCAGCATCAGGTAAACGGGCCAGTTCTGGCGAAAATCCCGTTTGATCAGGTGGCGCTTGAGTTTCTTTTCCTGTTCCTTCAGGGCACGGGACGGTGCGATCGCTGCGTTAGCCACAGAAAAATACCTCCTTTGCGGATATTGGCTCTTCGGGAAGCTCCCGATGGTAAAAAGAATAGGGAGGGGAAGAGCCCCTCCCTGTTCCAAAACAAAAGGTTCAGCGTGCGTTGTAACGGTCCAGGGCAGCCTGCTGGATCGCGATGGCCTCGTCGATGCCCATACCTTTGATGGTCTCAACGAAGGAATCAAACTCATCCAGGCTCATAGAGCCGGTGATGAATTTTACGTTGCACTCATCCACATAGGTGGTGATATCGGCGGTGATAGTGGCAAAGGTGTTGCCCTCATCGGCGGTCAGGGTGATGTTGGCAGGCATGTTCCAGTCATAGGGAGTGCTGCCCCAGGCTTTCATGGATTCGTCCTGCAGGGGGAGGAAGATATCCCACTGGAACTCCGGGAAGGTACGGGGCGGGTCTTTAAAGGCGTATTTGGCAAAGAAGGCGGAGGAGCTGACCCCCTCGGGGTTGCTGTAGCGGAAGTCGTAGCTCAGAATGCGTTTGCCGCTTTCGTCGTAGTTGAAGGATCTGCCGTCATCCAGGCCATACTGTGCGTCCTGGGCGTTGTCATACTCGTAGCGGTAGTCCTGCCACATAATGGCCTCTTTCAGGTGCTCGCTGGTAGCGGAGAAAGAGCAGACATAGCTGGTCAGCAGGTCATCGCCGCGCAGATGGGGGACGTCGCCCTCGTTTTTAACGGGAGGGGTAACGCCTACCAGCATAAAGTCAGGGTTCTGGGCGCCGCGCTGTACGTAGTTGTTGTCGCAGCGGGTGGTCCAGGTGACAAAGGCGCCGATGTTGTCGTTATAGAGCAGCTCGGTATCCACAGAGGTGGAAGAACCGGTGCGCGCCATGAAGTCCTGGTCGAACAGGCCCTCGGAGTACCATTTGTTCATCATGGTCAGGTACTCTTTCCAACCCTCCTCGATGGGACCATATTTGACGACGCCGTCCTCCTGATAGAAGCTCTGGGCAACGCCGTAGCCGGCGCTCATTTCGTTTTGGGTGGTGGCGCCGTTGGCCATCAGGTAAAGAGGGGTGGAGCAGCCCAGGGACTTAAAGCCCTTGAGCATCTCATACCAGTCATCGTAGGTAACAGGGCGGTCCATGCCGAGCTTATCCAAGAAATCCTGACGAACAGCCAGGCCGGACTCGGTGACCAGAGGGGTATCGTAAACACGGTACATGCCGTAGCGCTTGCCGCTGTCGGTCAAGGAGTTTTTGTTCCAGTCGGGATGCTCCTCCATAAAGGCAAAGTAATTGGGGGCATAGTTTTTGTATTCGTTGAGGTCCACGAAGAAACCGTCCTCGATGGCCGCGTCCATGCCATTGCGGTATACCATTTTTTCGCTCAAAGACTGCTGAACGATATCGGGCATGTCATCGGAGGCAAACAGCAGGTTGTAAGCGTCCTTTTCAGAGCCGTCGGCAGGGACGATCCACTCGATATGGATACCGGTTTTCTCCTCCAGCGCCTGAACATATTCGCCGTCGTTAGGGCTGGTGAGCTCCGCCAGATCGGAGGCCTGGGGCCACCAATAAGTAAGGGTGATTTTTTCTTCAGAGATGGGGAGGGGGATCTCGGTGAGGGCTTCCTCGCCGGAGCCGCTCTCGGCGCCGCCGTTTTCCGGGGCGGAGGCAGACCCGGAAGGGGCGGTTCCCTGGCCGCAGCCGACCATGGAGAGCAACATTGCCAGCGCCAGCAGAAGCGCAAGTACTTTGCACGTCTTTTTCATAGATCATACTCCTTTTTTAAGGTATTATTTTATCCTGCCGCCCCTTAATAAGGATAAGGCAGGGCAAAATCTTAAAAGCCGGGGAAAAGGAACCCCGTTTTTAGGGTGGCATATTTTCTGATTTCATGATACATCACAGGAGTTTTATTCCACAAGTGACAGATTTTGACCCCGGCTATCATTATCCGACCCCTGCATCGGGAAAATACTTTGGCTGGAGGCGTGAAGAGGCGCCAAATTGTAAAAAACTCTTGCTTGAATTATTATCGTTTTATGAACTGATATCAAAAACGGAACACGATTTCGCGCGCAGAGGGGGCGCAAGGTTGCATGGCCGCCGCCGCTGTGCTATGATAGCGATTGAACGTCCGGAATTTTAAGCCGGGCCCTGTTTTAGGCGCTTTGCGCGGGGAGGAAAGCCATGAGAAACGAGACGCTGAAAAAAATTGCGGCCTTTTTTGCGGCCTTTTTGCTGTTTTCTTCGGGATGCGCGGCGGGCGCCGGGGCTCCGGAGGCCTCCTCCGGGCAGTGCGCGGCGGCGGGATCGGCCCCGGAGCCTGTTTCAGAGCCGAAAGAGGAACCGCTTCCGGAGGAACCCTCTGAACCGGAAAAACCGGAGCCCGATCGGAGCGCGGAGCCCATCTACCGGGAAAACCCACAGCTGACGCCGGTAGACTATGGATCCCCCGCGCTGCTGGCTCCCTCGGAGGACATGGGACAGGAGTATCTGGACCGCATCACCTTTCTGTGCGATTCTCCCATGTACTGGCTCAAGCTGTATGAGCTGCTGGGGGAGGGGTATTTCACCAGACAGATCTGGACAGGCCCGGAGGGCACCATGACCCTTGCCTATCAGGCCGACTATGAGATCCTGGACCCCTTTGACGAGGTGGAACGGCCGATCCGGGAGGTGGCAAAGCTGCATCAGCCCGATATTCTGCTGATCACCGTGGGCATCAACGGGGTATCTTTTATGGACGAGGCGTATTTTACACAGGAGTATGCTGACCTGGTGTCCGACCTTCAGGAGATCTGCCCGGAGACGACGCTGATCCTCCAGTCTATCCTGCCCATCTCGCCCAGCTACCGCTATTGGGGGGATATCACCAACGAGACCATTACCCGTGCAAACAGCTGGATCATGGCCGTGGCAGAGAAATACGGCTGCGCCTATCTGGATACCTTCTCCGTGCTGCTGGGGGAGGACGGCAACGCAAAGCCGGAGCTTTTGATGGACGACGGGCTCCATCCGAACCGGGACGGGCTGACGCTGGTGCTGGAATATATCCGTACCCACGCAGCGGGGGCAGAACCGGAGCGGGAGGACGGGGCAGATCTTTCGGGAAGCGTCGTCTCCGCCGATTAAAAGCAGAAATATGGAAAGCGGTTTAACTTTACATCAAGAGGTACTCTGCCGTCAGCAGCAGCGCCGCCGCCCGGGAAAGGGCTGCGGCGCTGCCGCTGTTTTGGACAGGTATCCGCCATGTTTTAAAATGTTCCCGGAATTTTTTAAACCGGAAAGGGAAAAGCTAAGAACCGGGCGGCTTTACAAATCCGGCCGTATCCTGTAAAATAATTCCTGCCGGAAAAGGCGGATATAAGAATTTTAGAGATTGGGGGCTTTCCCTTTGAAAAAAATAGTTTCACTGCTGCTGGTGTTGGCGGCCCTTGCCACGGCGTCCGGATGCAAAAATGAGGACGAGAGTTCTTCCTCCGGCGCGGACACCGCCTATGAGGACGGAATATACGAGGTACGGCTTCCAGAGTATGAATATGGATGGAAGGAATACGGCCGCATCACGGTAAAGGACGGTGTGATCTCCCAGGTGGAGTTTGACGGCGTCAATGAGGACGGGGCCTTGAAATCGGAGGACGAGGCTTATAAAAAAGCCATGTCCGAGGGCAACGCGGCAAACGGGCTTCCGGCGGTTTACCCGGAAGAGGTGTATTCCAGGCTGCTGGAAAGCTTTAAAAGCGGGGGATACCGGGCCGACGGCGTGGAGATGGTGGCGGGAGCCACGGCTTCCTCCAAAAATTTTATCCGCGTGATGGAAAAGCTGATGGAAAAGGTGGAAGCCGGGGAGACGGGCGAGAGCGCGCTCACCGTCTATGTGGACGGCACCTACGAGGTGGAAATGCCGGAATACGACAACGGCTGGAAAGAGTATATCATCGTCGCGGTGCGGGATGACGAGGTGACCGCGGTGGAGTTTGACGCCAGAAACGAGGCGGGAGAGCTCAAATCCGAGGATGAGGAATACAAAAACAGCATGATCAGCGCGGGGTCAGAGACCTTCCCGGCGGATTACAGCGAAAAGCTGGTTTCCAACTTCCTTGCGGCGGGCTCCACCGACGAAATGGAGCTGGTGGCCGGGGCCACCGCCTCTTCTCAAACTTTTAAAAAGCTGATGCGGACAGCGCTTGGCAATGCAAAGAACGGGGTGACCGGCCTGCAGACGGCGCAGGTGTACGAAGACGGGACTTACCGTGCCGAGATGGCGAAGGCGGACCAGGGCTGGAAGGAATTTGTGGAGATCACCATCCAGGGCGGCCAGATCGCCGAGGTCGTGTTTGACGCGGAGGATTCCGACGGAAAATATAAATCCACCGACGAGGCATATAAAAAAGCCATGGCAGAGGGCGGCTCCGAGACCTGGCCGGAAAAATTCTACGCTGAGATCCTGGCAGAATACCAGAACAAAAACTATGTGGCAAAGGATATGGAGACCGTAGCCGGGGCCACTACCTCCTCCGAGACGTTCCGGATGCTGGCCCCCGCGGCCCTGCAGCGGGCAAAGCAGGGGGATACCTCGGTGATCACCGTGGAGGTGCAGTAACGGGAGAATGGCGCAGCGGGCCGCCGCCGGGTTACGGCGGCGGCCCCTTTTGCGCCGAAGGCCGGGTGTAAAAAGCAGGAAAGGGGCAGAAGAATGCGGCTGACAAAGGTGCAGCGGGCGGTAAAGGCGGCACTGGATCTCCTATCGGTATGGGCGGCGGTGGCGGTGAGCTTCCGGCTGCGGTTTGGCTTTATCCGGGCGCTGCCGGACTATTACCGCCAAAACCAGTGGCTGTATATGGCGGCCATGGGGACGATCTTTCTGGGGCTTGGGATACTGTGCGGGATATACCGGGAAAAGGAACAGCTTCAGACGCCCCGATGCGCCGCGGCAAGCGCCCTCTGCGCCCTGGCGGCGCTTTTATTGGACCGGGCGCTGGGGCTTGGCATCCCATTTGAGCTCCCTCTTATCTTCGGCCTGCTTCTTTTTATTTTCCTCCTTGCCCTGCGGGGGCTGTGGGGGGAGGCGTACCGGGAGTGGATGCGCCGGAGAAAGGGCGGTCTGCGCAGGGCGCTCATCTATGGCGCGGGGGAAGCCGGGACCTATCTGGCGCGCCGCCTGGCGGAGGACCCAAAACAGGGGCTGTTGCCGGTGGGCTTCCTCGACGACGGGGAGAGCCTGGCGGGAAAGAAGCGTCAGGGCCTTCCGGTCTGGGGCGGTATCGGGCAGCTGGAGCGCAGCATCCGCCGCAGCGGGGCCGAGGAGCTGATCATCGCCATCGAAAAGTTCCCGTCGGAGCGCATTGGAGATGTGCTGGCTGCCTGCCGGAGGACGGGATGCCGCGCCCGGCGTTTTGGGGCGCTGCAGGAGCTGCAGAGCGACCGTTTGGGAGAGGCGCGCATTGAGGAGATCCGCCTGGAGGACCTGCTGCGCCGGGAGCCGGTGCAGCTGGACATGGAGCGGGTGCAGAAGATGCTCTCGGGGCGCTGTGTTATGGTGACCGGAGGGGCGGGTTCCATCGGCAGCGAGATCTGCCGTCAGGCGTTGCGCTTTGGGGCGCGGCGGGTGGTGGTTTTTGATATCCACGAAAACGGGCTGTTCTACCTGGGGCAGGGCCTGGAAAAGGAAGGACTGCTGAAGCGCTGCCGGCTCAAGGTGGGTTCGGTGCGGGACGAGGCCTGCCTGCGCCAGGTGATGGAGGAAGAGCACCCAGATGTGGTGTTCCACGCGGCGGCCCACAAGCATGTGCCGCTGATGGAGCAAAACCCCCTGGAAGCGGTGAAAAACAATGTACTGGGCACCCTGTGCTGCGCCCGGGCCGCGGACGCATGTGGGGTGAGCCGCTTTGTGCTCATCTCCACCGACAAGGCGGTGAACCCGCCGAACATCATGGGCGCCTCCAAGCGCATTGCGGAGCTCTGTATCCAGAATATGGGGAGCGGGGGCGGCTGTGTCTTTTCGGCGGTGCGTTTTGGCAATGTGCTGGGCAGCGCGGGCAGCGTAGTGCCCTCCTTTGCCCGGCAGATCGAGGAGGGCGGCCCCGTCACCGTGACTCATCCCGAGATGCGGCGTTATTTCATGACCATCCCGGAGGCGGTGCAGCTGGTATTGGAGGCGGGATCCATGGCAAAGGGCGCCGAGATCTTCGTGCTGGATATGGGGGACCCGGTAAAGATCTGCGACCTGGCACGGGATATGATCCGCCTGGCCGGGCTGCGGCCGGACGAGGATATCAAGATCGTCTACACCGGCCCCCGTCCCGGGGAAAAGCTCTTTGAAGAGATCTGCCTGAAGGAAGAAGACGTCCGCCGGACGGAAAACCGGAAGATCTTTATCAACCGCCCCTCCCGGCAGGAGGAAGGGCAGTTTGCGCCGGAGCTGGAGCTTTTGGAGCGTGCAGCCGGGGAGGACGACCTTGCCCTTGTGCTGCGGCAGGTGAAAAAGCTGGTGCCCACCTTTGGGGAACAGGGGAATATTCCGCCCGGGCAGGCATAAACTACCCACAGAAGGGGGATTTTCCTCCGGGAAGGATGTGGGCTGCGTGTATGCCGAGAACCTGATGAAAAAGATACAGGACCGCTCCGCCGTGTTGGGCGTGGTGGGCCTGGGGTATGTGGGGCTGCCGCTGGCGGTGGAAAAGGCCAGGGCCGGTTACCGGGTAGTGGGGTTTGATATTCAGCCCAGCCGGGTATCCCGGGTAAATGCTGGGGTCAATTACATCGGGGATGTAGTGGACCGGGATCTGGCGGAGATGGTTCGGATGGGGAGGCTCACTGCGGAATGTGATTTTTCCGGGATCTCCCGGTGCGACTGCGCGGCCATCTGCGTGCCCACCCCCCTGGACCGGTACGCTCAGCCGGATATTTCCTATGTGAAAAATTCGGCGGAGCAGATCGCACGGCATCTGCGGCCGGGCTGCCTTGTGGTGCTGGAGAGCACCTCCTACCCAGGCACCACCGAGGAGGTGGTGTACGGGGAGCTCAGAAAAGCGGGGTTTGAGGCGGGAAAAGACGTCTTTGTGGCTTTTTCCCCCGAACGGGTGGACCCGGGAAACCGGGTGTACAGCACCCGCAATACCCCCAAAGTGGTGGGCGGGCTGACCCCCCGCTGTACCCGCCTTGCCGCGGCCCTCTATAGCCGGGTGCTGGAGGGAGAGATCCACACTGTGTCCTCCCCCAAAGTGGCGGAGATGGAGAAAATTTTGGAAAATACCTTCCGCAGCATCAACATTGCCCTGGCAAACGAGATGGCCATTCTCTGTGACCGGATGGGTATTCCGGTATGGGAGGTCATCGACGCCGCCCGGACAAAGCCCTACGGCTTTATGGCCTTTTATCCCGGCCCGGGGCTGGGCGGGCACTGCATCCCGGTGGACCCCTATTATCTCACCTGGAAGGCCCGGGAATACGGTTACCACACTCGGCTCATCGAGCTTGCGGGGGAGATAAACTCCGCCATGCCGGAGTATGTGGTGGGGCGCATCGCCGCGGTGCTCAACCAAAAGGGAAAAAGCCTCTCCGCCGCCCGGCTGTTTTTGCTGGGGCTCACCTTTAAGGCGGATATCGACGACCTAAGGGAATCCCCCGCACTGAAGGTGCTGGGGCTGCTGGAGGAGCGGGGCTGTGAGATCTTGGCCCACGACCCGTTTCATCGTGAGATCGCCCGCGGGGAAAAAACGCTCCCCATCACCCCGGTGACACCGGAGGCCCTTTCCGGCTGCGACATGGCCGTGGTGCTGACGGCCCATTCCTGTTACGACCCTGTGATGATAGAAAGGCACGCCAACCTGATCTTCGACACCCGGAACCTGACAAAAGGGCTTACAAGCCCCAAGATCGTGCGGCTGTGAGAAGAAAAGGAGGATACCGGGTGGAAAAACTGCGCTATGGGCTGGTAGGCTGCGGCCGGATAGCCCCAAACCACATTGCCGCCGCGCTTTCGGCGGAGGATGAGCTCGCGGTAACGGCGCTGTGCGACCGCGATATTTCCGCCGCGCGGGCGCTGGCCAAAAAATTTTCGCTGGAGCTGCCTGTCTACGAAAGCGTGGAGGAGATGCTACGGCACCACAAGCTTGACCTGACCGCGGTGGCGACCCCGTCCGGCAGCCACGGAGAGATAGCCCTGCAGGCGCTGCGGGCGGGAAGCCATGTGCTGGTGGAAAAGCCTATGGTCCTCTCCCTGGCGCAGGCGGGCCTTTTGATAGGGGAGGCAAAGCGCATGGGGCTCTGCCTGGGGGTGTGCCACCAAAACCGCTTCAATAAGGCCGCCGCCCTGACAAAGACCCTGGCGGAAAACGGGAAGCTGGGTCAGCTCAGCCATGGGGCGGCGGTGGTGCGCTGGAGCCGGGACAAAGCCTATTACGACGCCGCCCCCTGGAGAGGTACCTGGGAACAGGACGGCGGGGCGATGATGAACCAGTGTATCCACGACGTCGACCTGCTGCTGTGGATGCTGGGAAAACCCAAAAAGATATGGGGCTGGACGGCCAACAGGACCCACCGGTACATTGAGGCGGAGGACCTGGGCGTGGCGGTGATCGAATTTGAAAGCGGGGCCATCGGCACCGTTGAGGGAACCACCGCTGTCTACCCGGAGAATTTGGAGGAGACTCTGACGGTTTTGGGCAGCCGGGGAACGGTGAAGCTCGGGGGAAGATCGGTCAACCGGGTGGAGGTGCTGCGCTGCGGCGCCCTCACGGAAGAGGAAGAACAGTCTCTGGCGCGGCAAAACAGCGAGGAGCCGCCCAACATTTACGGGCTGGGGCACCGCCCGCTGTACCACGATATGATCTGCGCCATCCGGGAGGGAAGGCCTCCCCTGGTGGACGGGGCCGCCGGGTACCGGGCGGTGGAGACGGTGCTGGCCCTGTACCGTTCCGCCGCTCTGGGGCGG
>JALELV010000039.1 GCA_022768545.1 Oscillospiraceae bacterium | reverse complement strand
GAACTTGCCCAGGCGGTGGAGAACCTGAAAAAATGCGATTTTATCGTGGACTACGTGGTCACCCACGACTGCTCCGGCGCCATGCGGCATTTTATCGGGGCCGACCGGGAGGAGATGACCGAGCTGCAGGCCTTCTTTGACGAGGTCACCGCCCGGCTGCACTTTAAAAAATGGTTTTTTGGCCTCTACCACCTGGATAAGAACCTGCCGCCCCGCCACACGGCGGTGTTTCAGGAGCTCATCCCCCTGCCCTGACTCCTCTGCTCCGCGAAAAACTGGACCCCGCCGCAAAAGTGGCCGGCAGAAATTCTGCCGGCCACTTTTTTAGCCGAAAGCCCTCTTGTTATTTCAGATCCAGCTCCGGCGGAACGTCTAGCTCCTCCGGCGCATAGCGGCCGTTTTTCTTTCTCTGGCGCACACACTCCGTCAGCAGGTATTCAATCTGCCCGTTCACCGAGCGAAAATCATCTTCCGCCCAGGCCGCAATGGCCTCATAGAGCTTCGCCGAAAGCCGTAGCGGGACCTGCTTTTTCCCCGTCCCGCCCATCAGTACAGGCTCCCGGAGTTGACCACCGGCTGGGCATCATGGTTGCCGCACAACACCACCAGAAGGTTTGACACCATGGCGGCCTTGCGCTCCTCGTCCAGCTCAACCGTGTGGTTTTCGCTCAGGCGTTCCAACGCCATCTCCACCATGCCCACCGCGCCGTCCACGATCATTTTGCGGGCGTCTATGATGGCGGAGGCCTGTTGCCTCTGCAGCATCACCGCCGCGATCTCCGTGGCGTAGGCCAGGTAGGTGATCCGGGCCTCTAAGATCTCGATCCCGGCGATCTCCACCTTTTTCTGGATCTCATCCCGGATGCGGGCGGCCACCAGGTCGCTGGAGCCCCGCAGGCTCCCGTCGTCGGCCACACCGTCCCCGGTGGTATCCACGTTGGGCGCCACATCATAGGGGTACAGCCGCACGATGTTGCGCAGGGCCGTGTCGCACTGCAGAGAGAGAAACTCCTTGAAGTTGTCCACCTGGAACACCGCTTTTGCGGTATCCACAATACGCCATGTCACCGCGATGCCGATCTCAATGGGGTTGCCCAGGCAGTCGTTGATCTTCTGGCGGTTGTTGTTGAGGGTCATGATCTTGAGTGAGAGCTTCCGGCTGGCGAGCTCCGTACCGGAGGCCGAAGGAACCACCGCGGTGGGCGTTACGTCCCCGCTCTGGCTCAGCTTTGTGCGGGCGGCAGGGTTTACCCCCACGCAGAAGGGGTTCACATAGTAAAAGCCGTCGCCCTTTAAGGTACCTACATAGCGGCCGAAAAGGGTGAGCACCAGGGCCTCCTGCGGCCGCAGTACCTTAAGCCCCAGAAGCGGGATCCAGCCGAGGCTAAGCCAGACGACTCCCCCGACCATCAGCCAGGGAGCGCCGCTATTTTCCACCAGCACAGCGCCCCAGATGGTGGCTCCCAAAGCCGCCAGGTACAGCAACACAGTCAGGACAAGGGCCGCGAGCCCATTTTTCTTCCGGTCTAATGCTCTTTCCGTCATATCCGTTTCCTCCTCTTCTTTTTGTATCTAAATAATATCATTTTGATATCATGCTGTCAAGTCCGTTCATTAAAAATTCCGGTGGGGTTTCCACCGGATTTTCACCTGCACCTCAGGGGAGGCCGCGTTTATTCCTGTTCCAGCGCCTCTTCCCGAACGCCCTCCTTTTCTTCCTGCCTCCGTTTCATCTTCCGGTTCAGCCCCCAAAACAGCGCCGCCGCCAGCAGGATGGACGCAAGATCCGCCACAGGCTGAGCAAACACGACGCCGTCCAACCCCACAAGGGCGTTGGCGATGACGATGACCGGCAAAAACACCAGCCCCTGGCGGCTCAAGGAGAGCACCAGGGAGGGCAGCGCCCTGCCCATGGCCTGAAAAGCGTTCATAAATACAAACAAGATCCCCAGCACCGGGCCCACCACCATCAGCGCCCGCAGGAACTGCACCCCGTAGTCCACTACGGCGGCGTCCTTGATAAACATCTGCACGATTCCCCGGGTAAAGAGAAAATACAGCAGTGTCAGCGCGCTGCCCAAAACCACGGTGGAGCCCATGGCAAATTTCATCACCGAGCGCATCCTGCGGTAGTTGCCTGCCCCGTAGTTGTAGCCGATGAGGGGCTGCACCCCGGCGGCCAGGCCGATCTGCAGCATCACCACCAGGGTATTGGCGCGCATGGCCACCCCCATGGCGGCCACAGCGTCGTCTCCATAGAGGGCAAGGTAGTTGTTGAGCACGATATTGGCCGCGCTCATGAGGACATTGTTGAGGGAAGCGGGAAGCCCAATGGAAAACACTTCCGCCGCAATTCCCTCTCCGGCGGTAAAGTACCGGGGAGAGATGGAAAGAATGGTCTTTTTCCCCGCAAAATACCAAAAATAATAAAGGCAGGCCAAAACATTCCCGATCACGGTGGCGATGGCGGCCCCCGCCACCCCCATATCCATCCACAGGATCATCACCGGATCCAGCACGATATTGGCGACGGTACCCACCATCATGCCGATCATGGCCTCCCTGGCGGCTCCTTCCGCCCGCACCAGGTTGCCGAAAGCAAAGGAGAGCACCACCGACACCGCTCCCCAGCCGATAAAGGTAAGATATTCCCGCGCAAAACCGATTGTTTTAGGGCTGGTGCCGATGGCCGCCAAAATAGGCTCCATCCCCAAAAGAAAGCCCGCCATGGCCAGAAGCCCAACGGCAATAGAGCCGTAAAAGCAGAAGGCGCAGGCCTTTTTCACCCGTTCCCGGTTTCCCGCGCCCAGCGCCCGGGAGATGGCCGAGCTTCCGCCCATGCCGAAGATATTCCCCAGCGCCATCAGCACCATGAACACCGGCGTCGCCAGCGAGACCGCCGCCACCTGGTTGGCGTCCCCGGTCTGCCCCACAAAAAAAGTGTCCGCCATGTTATAGATGATCGTCACCAGCATTCCAAGCATGGTGGGGACCGCCAGGGTAAAAACCGCCCTGGGGACCGGGGCCTTTTCAAAGAGTTCCTCTCTCAATATTTTTCTTCCTTTCTCTTCTCCGCCCGGGAAAACCGCCTCACGGCACATCGGCTCCGTGGGCTTTTTGCTCCGCGATACGCCCATGATAACAACTTTCAATTTTTATGTCAACGCCGCATTTTCACAAAAAACGCCCCTCCCCGGCGCAGCCGGGGAGAGGCGTTTGCTGAGGCCGCCGCTAAAAGACGACCATCAAAAGCAAGCCAAATGCCAGGGAAAACGCTGTGAGGATCCCGCTGTAAAGGGCCACATACCGGCCGCGGAACACCCGCAGCAGCAGCACTGCCTCCGGCACCGAAATGGCCATGACCCCAAGGGTAAAGCCCATGGAGACCGGCAGGCTCAAAGGGGCCACCAGCCGGATCACCGGCAGCACGCTGTATACGTCGGAATGAATGACCGCGCCGAACAGCACCGCCAAAACAAGGGTGCCCGGGTGGTCCGCGGCGAAGTAGCCGGACATGGCCTCCATGGGGATAAATGCCACAGCGGCGCTGGAGAGCCCTACCCCCACTAAAATATAGACCCATGCGCGGCAGAGCATATCGGAGGTGTTCTCCCACGCGCCCCGCAGGCGCTCCCGCAGGTTTTTCGGCGTCTCCTCGTGGTGGTGATGATGATGATGCCCCTCCCTGCCGCAGCAGTGATGGGGGTCGCTCTCCACTAGAAGGCCCTGTGCCGGGCAAAGGCGGGCAAAAAGCATCGACCCCGCCAAAGTCATGACCAGGGCACAGCCCAGATACACCCAGAAGAAACTGCCACCCACGGCGGTGAACAGGCTCACCAGGGCCCCCAGGTTGAGCAGGGAGGCAGAGGTCAGAAAGCAGACGCACACACCTGTGGGGACGCCCAGACGCAGCAGCCCGATCAGCACCGGGATAATGGTGCAGCTGCAAAACGGCGAAAGAGTACCCATAAACAGGGCCAGCAGGTAACCCCAAAAACTTTTAAGCCCCATCAGCTTTTTCTGCAGCTTCTCAAAAGGGACGTAGGTCTGCAGGAAAGAGACCGCCATCATCACCGCGATGAGCAGCAGAAAAATATTCATCGTGTCCAGCAGAAAATGGACGACAAACTCCCGTCCCGCCTCCGCCAGCCCGCCCAGCAGGACCTCCAAAAGCTCTTCAAAGGGTTCAAAATGGTGATGATGGTGCATAAGACCGCTCCTTTCCCGTATGGTACCCCTCGGGAAAACAGCGCTTCGCCCCCACCGGTGTACAGATTCATTATACACGCTTTGTCAATCCGCATACACGCTTTGCCGATCCGCCGCCCAGCCCGCCCCATATTTTCCCGCGGCCGGGGCCTAAAAAGGGGTCCCGGCCG
>JALELV010000035.1 GCA_022768545.1 Oscillospiraceae bacterium | reverse complement strand
TAGGCAAAAGAAAACAGCCGCTTTAAGCGGCTGCCTGTGATAGTGATGCGATGGCAAACCTTCAATACCCCTTCCAGGGGTCAGCAAGTACTGACCCCTCTGGGGTATGAGCAAACCACTAGTTTACTAGTGGTTTTGATTTACGCTGAGAAAAGCAAAAAGAGGATTGACATTTTTGAAAGGGATGCTATAATTAAATCAAACACATGAACACATATTCATATGTTTATATATAAAGGGAGGCAGGAAAATGGAAGAGAAAGACCTTGTCTGCGAGGAAGCTTTTGTTCATCAGGAACATGTTCAGACGGCGAAAAGCCATATGCCGGATGAGGACCAGCTTTTTTTGCTGGCAGAGCTGTTTAAGGTGTTTTCCGACAGTACCCGCATCCGTATTATATGCGCGCTGGCCGAAGAAGAGCTCTGCGTCTGCGACATCGCCGACCTGCTGGGGGCAAGCCAGTCTGCCGTGTCCCATCAGCTGCGCCTTTTGCGGGCCAGTCATCTGGTGCGTTCCCGGCGGGAGGGAAAATCGATTTTTTATTCTCTGGATGATGACCACGTTTATGCGATCCTGAACCAGGGGCTCGATCATATCGGACATACGGGAAGGGGGAGCGAAAACAATGAAAATGATTGAGACGGAACACACGGAGACAGAAGGCTGCGGCCACGAAGAGGGCTGCGGATGCGGCCATGAGCATCACGGCCACGAAGAGGGCTGCGGGTGCGGCCATGAGCATCATGACCACGGGGACGGCTGCGGGTGCGGCCATGAACATCACGGCCACGGGGACGGCTGTGGATGCGGCTGCGGCCACGACCACGAGCATGTCTCCACCACGGGGATCGACCTTTGGCTGATCGCCGGCTCCGTGCTGCTGTTTGGCCTTTCCTTCCTGCCGGTGGGCGGGGCGGTCCGCGTTGTACTGCTGGCGGGTTCTGTGCTGCTGGCGGGCTATAAGCTCTTTTGGCAGGGCCTGAAGGGCCTGTTTCGGGGCAGCCTGGACGAGATGACTCTGCTCCTGATCGCGGCTGCGGCGGCCTTTGTCATCGGGGAGCAGCGGGAAGCCGCTATCGTCACCATTCTATTCCGCATCGGGCAGCATCTGGAGGAGCTGGCGGTGGCACGGTCCAAACGGAACATCGAGGCGCTCACAAAGATCCGCCCGGAGACGGCCAACCTGCTGCGGGACGGCGAATATACGGAGACCCCCGCGGAGGACGTCCCAGTGGGAAGCGAAATCCTCGTCCGCGCGGGGGAAAAGGTGCCCCTCGACTGCGTGGTGCTCTCCGGCGAGACCACCCTGGACACCTCCGCCCTGACGGGGGAGAGCGTCCCGAGGCCCGCGTCGGCAGGGGACACCCTGCTCTCCGGGATGGTGAACGCGGAGGGCGCAGTCGTCTGCCGCACTGTCAGCGCTTTTGAGGATTCTGCCGCCAGCCGGATCATCCAGATGGTGCAGGAATCCTCCGCCAAAAAGGGGAAGGCGGAAAAGATGATCTCCCGCTTTGCCCGGGTGTATACCCCGGCGGTGGTGATAGCTGCCCTGTTTTTGGCGGTGCTCCCTCCTCTTCTGGGTTTTGGGAGCTGGAGCCAGTGGATCGGCCGTTCCCTGGTGTTTTTGGTGGCGTCCTGCCCCTGTGCCCTGGTCATCTCCATTCCCCTGTCCTTCTTTGCGGGGGTGGGGGCCTGTTCCAAAAAGGGAGTGCTGGTAAAGGGATCCCGGTATATGGAGCTGCTGGCGAGGCCGGTCAGCGTTGTATTTGACAAAACTGGCACCCTCACCACCGGAAAACTGGAGGTTACAGAAATAATCAGCCTGTCCGGTATGGCAGAAGAGGGGATCCTCCGTCTGGCGGCCATCGGAGAGAGCGGATCCACCCATCCCATGGCCCAGGCGGTGCTGGCCCGGCAGGGCGAGACAGGCCTTTCCGGCGCGGGAAATTTCCGTGAGATCACCGGAAAAGGCGTATCCTTTTCGGTGGATGGGGCAAACTATTTCTGCGGTTCCCGCAAGCTTTTAAAGGCGCAGGGGATACCGGAGGAAGGCCTGCCGGAGGCGAATATCTACCTGGCGGACGAGACGCGCGCCCTAGGATGCATCCGGGTAAAGGATGTTTTGCGGGACGACGCAAAGGAGACCCTTGAGCGGCTGAAGGCTATGGGCGTAAGGCGTACCGTGATGCTCACCGGAGACAGCGAGGGCGCCGCCCGGGAGATCCAGGCCCAGAGTGGCGTGGATGAGTTTCACGCGGGACTGCTGCCGGAGGATAAGGTGAAGTATCTGGAGCAGATCCGCTCCGAGGGGACCACGGTGTTTGTGGGAGACGGTATGAACGACGCGCCGGTGCTCGCCATGGCGGATGTGGGTGTGGCCATGGGCCTCGGCACCGACGCTGCTATTGAAGCCGCGGACGCGGTGCTGATCTCCGACCGGCTGGGCTCCCTCGCGGACGGGATCGGGCTTGCAAGACGCACGAAAAGCATTGCCCGCTTTAACATTGTCTTTGCCCTGGGTATCAAGGCGGCGGTGCTTATATTGGGGGCGTGCGGCCTGGCGCAGATGTGGCTGGCAGTATTTGCCGACGTAGGAGTCTCCATCATCGCGGTGCTCAATTCCAGCCGGATCCTGAGAAGCCAAAAGGCCTAAAGAAACAGGCGAAATGGCGGAAGAGATCTTTCGCCATTTTTTGGCTGTCTGCTTGACTTGAAAAGGGAATTATGCTATTATAATATCCGTCGCATCCGGAGAGGTGTCCGAGCGGTTTAAGGAGCTGGTCTTGAAAACCAGTGACTCGCAAGAGCCAAGGGTTCGAATCCCTTCCTCTCCGCCAATTCCTTCTTCCGGGGCCGGAAAAACTGAATTTTACGAAATTTTGTTACCATGGAGATGTACTCAAGTTGGTGACGAGGCGCCCCTGCTAAGGGCGTAGGTCGGGTAACCGGCGCGAGAGTTCGAGTCTCTCCATCTCCGCCAAACTGCCGCAAGTGTTTATGCTTGCGGCGGTTTTTCTTTTTAGCCGGGGTGCTTTGCCGCCCGGGCGCAGAACAACAGAGAAAAGAGGAATATGCATGAAACGTCTGCTTGCTTTATGGCTGGCGGTGGCGGCAGCGCTTTCCCTGAGTGCCTGCGGCGCATTGGAAAGCCTCCCTTCGGACCCTGCATGGGAAAGTTTTGCCCCGGAAAGTTCTGTTTCGGAGGAGCTTTCCGGTTCTCCGGCGGGGGAAACATCCGCGCCGGAGAAGGAACCGGGGCCTCAGGCCGTGGAGGAGCCGGAGAGCTCCGGGGAACAGAGGGCCCTGCCGGAAGAGGGCGGATCTTATTATGACCTGGAAAATGTCGTCCTCTACCTGGAGCTGTACGGAGACCTGCCGGACAACTTCATCACAAAGGAAGAGGCCCGCGCCCTCGGTTGGGAGGGCGGCTCGGTGGAACGGTACCGGGAGGGGGCGGCCATCGGCGGCGACCGCTTCGGCAACCGGGAAGGGCTGCTTCCGGCCGGGGAGGGGCGCAGCTACACGGAGTGCGACCTGGACACCGATGGCCGGGACAGCCGGGGAGCCAAACGGCTGGTCTTTTCAAACGACGGGCTGTATTTTTACACCGAGGACCACTACGGGAGCTTTTCCGAGGCGCTGGTCACGGAGGACTATGAGGTGGAGCTGCAATGAAAACCATTCTGCTGGATTGTCGCCTTATGGCCGGGCGGGAGGAGGCCCACGCCTATCTGGCGCGGAAGCTGGAGCTGCCGGCCTATTACGGAAAAAACCTGGATGCCCTTTCCGACTGCCTGGAGGAGCTCCTGCCCTGCCGGGTGCTGCTGGAGAGGGCGGATGCGCTGCAAAAGCTGGGCCCCTACGGCGGGGCGCTGCTCTCGGTGTTCCGGGATATGGCAGGGGAGCAGCCGCGGTTTGAGCTGAGGGAAAGGCCCTGACCGTTCCCAGGGACCCCAAGAAAAAGCGATGTTCCGGGAAGCTGCGAAAACAGCGGCATTTTGAGCTGTCCGCTGCCCCTGCCCCGGAAACAGGGAAAAAGCCCGTGACGCCTTTATGCATGGTGTTTTGTTCGGTTGTTTTCCCGGGCGGCAGACGCTATAATAAAAGCGGTTTAAAAAAGCCCGCAGGGGCGGGACGGGCACGATCCGCCGGCCTCTGACGCATGGGCTCCGGGGCGCGGCGGGCAGAAGTTTAAAAGGGGAAAAACAGGGAAGGATGTATGCTGGGAACGATCATCAACGCGGCGGGCATTGCCGCGGGGGCGGCGGTGGGCGCGCTGGCCAAAAAGCGGCTGAAACTTTCCGCCATGGAGACGGTCAACAAGCTGATGGGGGTCGTGATCCTCATCTTTGGGTTCAACGGGGTCGTCAGCTCCATGTTTACGGTAAACCCGGACGGAACCCTTACTTCGGAGGGCGGGCTGCTGCTGCTTGTAAGCGTGGTGGCCGGTACCTTTCTGGGCGGAGCGCTGCGCCTGGAGGAGCGGCTTTCCGGCCTGGGCGGATGGGTAGAAAAGCGTTTCCACATGGAAGGTTTTGCCAGGGGGTTTGTCAGTTCCTCCATTCTCTACTGTACCGGCGCCATGGCCATTATCGGCGCCGTCAGCGACAGCCTTCGGGGAGACCCCAGCACGCTTATCGCCAAGGCGGTGATGGACGCTATCATCTCTGTGGCGGCGGCAGCTTCTATGGGTATCTCCGTGGCGTTTTCCGCCGTCTCGGTTTTTCTCTATCAGGGCGCCATCTCGGTCTGTGCGGGCCTGCTGGAGCCGTACCTCTCCGCCGCCCTGCTCAACGATATCTCCATGGTGGGGTACGCCCTGCTCATCTGTCTGGGCCTTAATTTTGCCTGCGGCAGCAAAATTAAAACGGCAGACACCCTTCCCTCCCTTTTGATCCCCATCCTGTTTAATGTGCTGTCTGTGTGGAGAAAATAGTAGGGAATTTGCACAAAGCAAAACCCGGCAGCTTGTCTGCATCTATAAAAGGTTTAGAATTTGGCTCGAAAACAGGGGAAAGATGTGGATAGTCCGTTGACGAACCCGGCAGGTATGATATAATACAAATAAAGTTGATCGTTCATTTACGGGGAATTTAAGTTTTAGAATCAGGAGAGTATGAATATGTTTGTAAAAGATGTACTGGTGCAGAATCAGGTCGGCCTCCACGCCCGTCCCGCCACGTTCTTTATTCAGAAAGCCAATGAGTATAAGTCTTCCATCTGGGTGGAGAAGGACGAGCGCAGAGTGAACGCCAAGAGCCTTTTGGGTGTGCTGTCTCTGGGCATCGTGGGCGGAACCTCTATCCGCATCATTGCCGACGGCGCCGATGAAGAGCAGGCTGTCGAAGGTCTTGTCAAGCTGGTGGAGTCCGGCTTCGCCGAATAAATCCTGAGCAAAACTTGAAATGCGCTGCCGTAGGGCGGCGCATTTTTGCTATGCGGGGGAGACGCAGTTTTCCCCGAAAAGGAGGAAGCCTATGAATAATCCGAGACTCCCTTATCTCAGGGAAAAGGTCCGGCTGCTTCCCAAGGAGCCGGGTGTCTATCTGATGCGGGACAAAAACGACAGAATCATCTATGTCGGAAAGGCGAAGGCCCTCAAAAACCGGGTGTCCAGCTATTTCCGAAGCGTGGAAAAGCACACCGAAAAAGTGTATAAAATGGTGGAGAACGTCTATGATTTCAATACCATTGTCACCGACAGCGAGTTTGAGGCGCTGGTGCTGGAATGCAGCTTGATCAAGCAGCATGCGCCCAAATACAACATCCTGCTCAAGGATGACAAAGGGTATCACTATATCAAGGTGACGGATCCGGAGGGCTGGAGCCGCATCCAGGCGGCGATGCAGCGCCAGGAGGATGACGCGCGCTATATTGGGCCCTATATCTCCTCCTACGTGGTGCGGCAGACAGTGGAAGAGGCAAACCGCGCTTTTCAGCTGCCCACCTGCAGCCGCCGTTTTCCCCAGGACTTTAAAAAAACCAGGCCCTGCCTCAACTTTTATATCAAGCAGTGCATGGGGGTCTGCCGGGGGAAGATCCCCCTCCCGGAGTACCGGGAACAGGTATCCGAGGCGCTGGATTTTATCCGGGGAGGTTCCGCAAAGTCCATCGAGCGGCTCACCGGCATGATGGAGCAGGCCAGCGGAGAGATGGAGTTTGAGAAGGCCGCCGCTTACCGCGACCGCATCCGTGCCATTCAGAAGATCACCGAGCATCAGAAGGTGGTGTTTTCCAAAACGCCGGAACAGGACGTGGTCTCCTTTGCCCAGACCGACCGGATGACCGCCGCGGCGGTGCTCAAGTTCCGGGAGGAGCGGCTGGTGGATAAAGAAGATTTTCTGTTGCCGGAGGCGGGGGAGCTCTCCGCCCTGCGGCGGGAGTTTCTCATGGGTTATTACGATGCGGATATCCCGAAGGTCATCGCCGTGGACGGCGAGGTGGAGGACCGGGAGCTGCTGGAGCGGCTGTTTTCCGAAAAGGCGGGGCGGAAGGTGTCGGTCAGCCTGCCGCAGCGGGGCGACAACGCCCGGCTGGTGGAGATGGCAAAAAACAACGCCGCCCAGCGCCTGGCCCAGGAGACCGCCCGAAGCAACCGGGATGTGGCCGCTCTGGACGACCTGGCCCGGCTCCTGGGGCTTTCCCGTCCTCCGGTATACATCGAGGCCTACGACATTTCCAACATCGGCGCCGGAACGGTGGTGGCGGGCATGGCCGCCTTTGAAAACGGGAAGCCCAAAAAAGACGCCTACAAAAAATTTAATCTGAGGGGCTTTGAGGCGCCGGATGACTATGCCTGCATGCGGGAGGTCATCTCCCGCCGTTTTTCCCACTATGAGGAGGAAAAGGAGACCGGCCGGGGCTTCGGACGCCTGCCGGATCTGATCCTGCTGGACGGGGGGCGGGGCCATGTGGCCGCGGTGCGTCCGGTTTTGGAGGGGATGGGCTTCGACATCCCGGTGTTCGGCATGGTAAAGGATGACCGCCACCGCACCAGGGCCATTGCAAGGGACGGCGGGGAGATCGCCATCTCCGCCCAGAAGGGGGCCTTCGACCTGGTGACGCGCATCCAGGATGAAGTGCACCGCTTTGCCATCACCTATTCCCGTTCCAAACACCGCAAAAGCTCCCTGGAGCTCACCCTCACCCGCGCCCCCGGCATAGGGCCCGCCCGGGCCCGGGAGCTCTACCGGCGCTTTAAGACCCTCAGGGCCATGCGGGAGGCAACGGTGGATCAATTGGCCGGGACCCCGGGAATGACCCGGCCTGCGGCGGAGGCGCTGCACCGGTATCTGACGGAGGACCCGCCTGCGCAGCCTCCGGAAAAGTGTTGACAAGCACCCGGGATTGCCCGATAATAGAAATACCAAACTAAGGGCCGAAGGGCCCCGCCTTTCCCGCTTTGGAAGAGGCGAATGGGAGGAAACCATGAGAATTATCACAGGCACCGCCAGAGGGCGGAAGCTGACAGCTCCGGAGGGCCTGACGGCCCGGCCCACGACGGAGATCGTAAAAGAGGCGGTGTTTTCCGCCATTCATTTTGAGGTGCCCGGCGCCCGGGTGCTGGATCTGTTTGCGGGCTCCGGCCAGATGGGCCTGGAGGCTTTGAGCCGCGAGGCGCAGAGCGCTGTGTTTGTGGAAAACGCCAGGGTCTGCCTGGACGCGGTGCGCGGCAATGTGTCCGCCTGCGGGTTTGAAGACAAGTCCCGCGTGCTGGCCATGGACGCCTTGGCTTATATCCAGTCTTCCGGCGATACCTTTGACATCGCCTTTTTAGACCCGCCCTACGGAGAGGGGATATTGGAGGCGGTGCTGCCCTATGTGGCGCGGCGGATGTCGGAGCGCGGCGTGATCATCTGTGAGACAGGCCATCGGGAAGACCTTCCCGAAACGGTGGGGGATTTTGCCCTTGTCAAAATAAAACGCTACGGGAAGACTAAAGTCCACTACTACCGCCGCCCGGAAAAGGAAGAGGAATAAAACGCCATGAAAATTGCCGTCTGCCCGGGCAGCTTTGACCCGGTGACCAAAGGACATCTTGACATCATCACCCGGGCCAGCCGGCTGTTTGACCGCGTAATCGTACTGGTGGTGATCAATGCCGCCAAAACCCCCAGTTTTACCGCGGAGGAGCGGATGCAGCTGATCTGCCGGGTGACGGAGGATCTTCCCAACGTGGAGGTGCAGTCCTATTCCGGGCTGCTGGCCGATTACGTGCGGGATGTGGGGGCCGTGGCCATTGTAAAAGGCCTGCGCGCCGTGTCCGACTTTGAATATGAGTTTCAGATGGCTCTGGCCAACAAAAAGCTCAACCCGGGGGCGGACACGCTGTTTCTGACCACCGCGGCGGAGAATATGTATCTGAGCTCCAGCATTGTCAAGCAGATCGCCCAGTTTGGGGGCGACATTGCCGACTTTGTCCCCGCCCAGATCGTGGAAGACGTAAAACGACGCCTGTGCCCCTGAGCCCGGGGTGCGGATGCTTGTGGAAATACAGGAGGAATGCAAAATGAACATCGATGAGATTCTGGATGTAATGGACGATATGCTGGACCGGGCTTGGAACCTGCCCCTGACCGGGGGCCGCTGTGTGGTAGACGCGGAGCGTGTGCGGGACCTGATCGATGATATCCGCCTGAATATGCCCGCAGAGATCAAGCAGGCCAAGCAGATCGTAGCTGACCGGGCGGAGATCATCAGCGTGGCCAAAACGGAGGCGGACGCTATTGTCCGCAAGGCGGAGGAACGTGCCAAGCACCTGGTCTCGGAGGCCGAGGTGAACAAACAGGCCAAGGCAAAGGCGGAGGAGCTGCTGGCCCAGTCCCGAATGAAATCCCGCGAGATGCGTCAGGCCACCCAGGAGTTTGTGGATAATATGCTGAAAAACACGGAAGAGACTTTGGGCCGGTCCCTGAGCGATGTGCGCAGCACCCGTCAGGCCCTGCGCAACCCCGCCAGGCCCGCCCCGCAGGAGCAGGAGGAACAGAAATGAGCGCGGTTTTGGAAAACATCCTCACCCGGCGCAGCTGCCGGTCTTATGGCGAAAAACAGCTTTCCGAAGAGCAGCTTGAGCTTATTTTGAAGGCGGGCCTGTGGGCCCCCAGCGGGATGAACCGCCAGCCCTGGCAGTTTACCGTTATCCAGAGCCCGGAAAACCTTGCCCTGCTCAACCGCACGGTACTGGGCGCTGCGGGCGGCCCGGCGCGGGCGTCCTTTTTCTATGGAGCTCCCACTCTGGTGGCGGTCTCGGCTCCGGTCTCCATCTCCACCGCTTATGCGGACTGCGCCCTGGCCCTTGGGAACATGATGCTGGAGGCCCATGAGATCGGGGTGGATTCCTGCTGGATCAACGGCGTCACCGGCGCCTGGGAGAAGGAGGAGGTGCAGGTGCTGATGCAGAAGCTGGGTGTCCCGGAAGGGCACAAGGTCTGGGGCTGCGCGGCCCTGGGCTTTGCCGATACGCCGCTAAAAGATGTGCCCCGGAAGAAAATCACGGTGCTCCGCCGCTGAGCTTTGCGGGCGCCTGTAAAACTGAATATACCAAAGGCCCCCGTCGGCGGTTTCCGCCGTCGGGGGCCTTTTTGTGCCGCGGCACAGACCGAAGGCGTGGTTCTAAAGGTGGGACGTGCCCCATATAAATAAGCCAAGGAGCAACCCAAAACAGCCCCGCAGGCCGGGGAAAGGAGAGAAAAAAGATGGAACCTAAAAAGCAGCGTTTCTGGCAGGCGGCTTCCATGCTTCCGCCCACTTTGGCGGAGCGGCTGGCACTTCTGCCGCAGGAGATACAGGACAAGGCCAGAGAGATCCGCCTGAGGGCGGAAAAACCCCTGCAGCTGAGCCTCCGGGACGGAGAGGTGTTTCTCACCGCCAGGGGGAAAACATCCCCCACTCCGGGAGCGGATTCTTTTGTGGTCTCCCGGGAGCTGCTGGCCGCTTCCTTCCGCACCATATGCGGGTATTCGGTACATACCCACCAAAACGAGATCCGGGAGGGGTTTGTCACATTGCGGGGAGGCCACCGGGCAGGGGTGTGCGGCACCTGCGTGGGCGGAGAAGACGGCCCGACGGGGATCCGGGATATCTCCTCCCTCAATATCCGAGTGGCGCGGGAGGTCTTTGGAGCGGGAGACAGGGCCGTGGAGGAGTTTTACGCCTGCCGCCGCGGTGTTTTGCTGGCGGGCCCGCCCTGTTCGGGCAAAACCACAGTGCTGCGGGATATGGCGCGTCAGATCAGCAGCGGCTGCAGAGGGAGCATCTGCAAGGTGGCGCTGGTGGACGAGCGGGGTGAGCTTGCGGCGGTGTGCGGAGGGATCCCGCAAAACGATGTGGGCCCCTGTACCGATGTATTGGACGGATTTCCAAAGCCCCGGGGCATCTCCATAGCGGTGCGTACCCTGGCACCGGACGTGATCGTCTGCGACGAGCTGGGGAGCAGGGAAGACGCGGAGGCTGCCCTGGAGGGGCTTTCCTCCGGTGTCCGGCTGGCGGCGTCTGTCCACGGCTCCTCGCCGGAGGAGCTGATGGAACGGCCCGCCCTGCGGCTTTTAATGGAGGAGGGCGCCTTTGACCGGGTCCTGTTTCTAGAGAGCCGGGAGCAGGCGGGAAAGGTGAGGCAGATCTGGAGACGGGGGGAGAGCTTTGCTCAGGATTTTGGGGTTTTGCCTGATCGCGGCGGGGTGCGCACTGGCCGGTGAAAGCTGCTGCGCGCGGCTGCGCATCCGGGCCCTTTCGCTGGAGCGCTGCGAGGCGCTCGCCCAGGCCCTGGGGGAGGAGCTGCGCTACACCATGGCACCTGTGGAGATGCTGATGACCTCCCTGGGAGAGCGGCAGCAGTTTTCCCCTTTAGGCTTTCTGCGGCGCTGCGCCTGTCTCTGCACGGCGGGGGAGGCGTTTCCAAAGGCCTGGAAGCGGGCGGTCACAGAGGAGGCGGAGCGGCTGGCGCTTTCCCGGGAGGACCTGGAGCTCCTGCTGCCTTGGGGAGAGTTTTTGGGCGCGGCCGACCTGGAGAGCCAGCTCGGCCAGCTGAAGCTGGCGGGGCTATCGCTGGGAAGACAGCGGGAGGACGCCCGGCAGCGCTGGCGCACGCTGGGGAAGCTCTACAGCACCCTTGGAGTGCTGGGAGGGGTTTTTGCCGTGATCGTGCTGTGGTAGGGAAAAGTCCGGGAAGGTGAGGAAAAGCATGGATGTGGATCTGATTTTTAAAATAGCCGCCATCGGCATCATCGTGGCGGTCCTCAATCAGGTGCTGATCCGTTCAGGCAGGGAGGAACAGGCCATGATGACAACTCTGGCGGGGCTCATCGTGGTGCTGATGATGCTGATCTATCAGATCAGCGACCTGTTTGAGACGGTCAAGACGCTATTCGGGCTGTAGCGGCCCTGAAGGGGAGTGACGCCTTGGACATGATGGCCTTTTTGGGAGTGGGGATCGTCGGTATGACGCTGGCGGTGCTTTTAAAGCAGTATAAGCCCGAGTACGCGCCCATCGTCTCCCTGGGGACCGGAGTTGTGGTGCTGCTGGGGGTGGCCTCCGGCCTTGCGCCTGTGTTTGAGGAGCTGGAGTCCCTGCTCAATAGCGCGGGGCTTCCCATGGAATACGGGGCGGTGTTGACCAAAAGCCTGGGTATCTGCTTTTTGACTCAGCTTGCCGGGGACGCCTGCCGGGACGCGGGACAGTCCGCCATCGCCTCCAAGGTGGAGATGGCGGGGAAGGTTGGGGTGCTCACCGTGAGCCTGCCGCTGTTTCAGAGGCTGCTGTCGATGGTCACCTCGCTGGTGGGAGGATAGGATGAAGAAAAGGCTTGCGTTTTTTGTTGGAGCATTGATCTTCCTGCTGCTGCTGCTGCCTGTGCAGGCGGAGGAGGCCGCCGGGACAGACCTGGACGAGCTGCTCTCTGAACAGCTGGAAGCCTCCGGCGCAAAAGAGCTGGAGCGGCAGGCCCCGAAGGCCGCGGTCGGGATCATGGAGGAGCTGGGCCTGGGGCTTGAGGATTGGCGGCAGCTGCTTGCCTTGACGCCGGGGGAGTTTCTTGCCGCTGTGGGAGGGATCATCACAGAGGCGGTACGGGCGCCTGTGAAGCTGTTTGGAGTGCTGCTGGGGGTGGTAGTGCTGTGCGCCTTTATCGACGGCATGAAGCTCTCCTTCGGCAGCCGGGACCTGGATACGGTGTTCCACGCGGTGGCGATGCTCTGTACCGCCGGGGCCGTGCTGGAGCCGGTCATTCGCTGCGTGGAAAGAACGGCAGGCTCCATCGGGGAGTGTTCCCATTTTATGACGGCCTTTATCCCGGTGTTCAGCGGCATTGTGGCGGCGGGCGGCCAGCCGGTGACGGCGGGAGTGTACCGCACAGTGCTCTTTGCCGTGTCTCAGCTGGTGGGGCAGTTTGCCGCGGGAACTTTGGTGCCGTTTATCTGTATTTACCTGGCCTTTTGCTTTACCGCTTCCCTGTCCCCGGGGCTGCGGCTGGAGGAAGTGGCCAAGGCGGTGCGCACCTGTGTCACCTGGACCATGGGCTTTGTGCTCACCGTATATGTGGGGATACTGGGGCTGCAGAGCATGGTGGCCTCGGGCGGGGACAACCTGACCTATAAGACCACCAAGTTCCTGCTGGGAAACTTCGTCCCGGTGGTGGGAGGCGCTCTTTCCGACGCCTTCGGTACCGCGCAGGGGTGCCTCAGGATGCTGAAGAACTGGGTGGGTGCCTACGGCGTGGCGGTGGGGGCGTTTACCTTTCTGCCGGTGCTGCTGGAGGCGGCTGTCTGGTACGGGGCGCTGCAGCTGGCGGCGCTTTCCGGTGATATGCTGGGGGCGGGAAGGATATCTGCCGTGCTGCGGGCGGCGGGGACGGCGCTGGGGCTGCTGCTCTCCCTGACGCTGGTGTTCGGGCTCCTGTTTATCGTCACCATCACCATTATGCTGCTCACGGCGTCGGGCGGGTAAGGGGGCAAAAATATGTCGGATATCAAAAGCTGGGCCGCGGCGGTCTGTGCCGCGGCCATTGCGGGCAGCCTGGCTCATCTTATGTCCCCGCCGGGGAATATGCAGAAGATCTATAAGCTTGTGGTCAGCACCTTTTTCATCTGCGCCATGCTGATGCCGCTGCTTTCGGCGGGGAAGGAGATCTCTCAGGCGTTTCCGGAGTTGCCGCAGGCCCGGGAGGAAAGCGGGGCCGGGATGCAGTCGGCGCTGCAGGACCAGACCGCGGAGCTCTTTACGGCGGAGATCCGTCGCCTGACAGCCCGGAAACTGGAAGAGATGGAGGTCTCCTATGTGGGAATTTCCGTGGACATTCATGAAAGCGGGGACGGGGGCATATACATAGAACAGCTTGATATCCTTCTTCCTCCGGAAGAGGAGGAACGGGGAGGGGAGATCCTGTGGGAGATCAAAAACTACCTGGGAGTTGCCCCAAAGCTGATACGCCAGGAGGGCTCGGAACAATGAGGCCGGCCGTAAACTCCCGCGTCGGAGGTGAAAAATGCTTCAGATCAGACAAATATGGGAAAAATGGATCGGCGGGGACGGAAGCCGGAAGAGGGTCCGCTGGGTCTTTGCGGCGGGCATTGCCGGCATGGCCCTGATCCTGCTTTCGGAGTTTTGGCCCGAACAGAACAAAAAGCCGGAAAGTGCGGCACAGGAACCGGTGTGGGACAGCGGGGAATACGCCGAAGCCCTGGAAAAAAAGCTCCTTTCCCTGGTCACCAACATCCAGGGCGTGGGGGAAGCCAGGGTGTGGGTGACCCTTGAGAGCGGAGCGGAGCTTATCTACGCCCGGGAAGAGGTGAAAAACACCGATACCACCCAGGACTATGGAGAGGACGGGGTAAAGAGCCTGCGCGAAAAAGATAATTCCGAGCAGAAGCTCATTTTGGTGGAGGGGGTCGACGGGAGACAGCAGCCGCTGATAAAGACCCAACGGGAGCCGGTGGTCCAGGGTGTGGTGGTGGTATGCCAGGGTGCCCGGGATATGACGGTAGTGGAGCGGGTGACCGACGCGGTGACCTGTGCTCTCGGCATCAGTTCCGGACGGGTGTGCGTTACCCAGCTGCAGGGCTGAGGCCCGGAGCCCCCTTTTTTTCTTCCTAAAACGGGCGCCGCCTTCGGACAGCCCGATGAAATACTGCAACAAAAACAGCAAGGAGGCCATACAGGTGAACATGATCTTAGGAAAACGGCATATCGTTTTGGCGGCGCTGGTGCTGGCGCTGGGCATTGCGGTGTATCTCAACTGGAGCTTTTCATCGGGAGACGGAGATTTCGCTGTGAGCGGAACTCTGGACGAGGGAAAAAACTACGGCGACGCCCAGTACGTGGATGCACCGGAGAAGGGCGGGGAAATAGAGACCGCCTCCACCAGCCAGTTTTTCAGCGAAGCCCGGGTCACCCGGCAAAAATCACGCGATGAAGCGGTGGAAGCACTGACCCAGATGTTCCAGGACGCGGAACTGACCGATATGCAGAAGGCGGAACTGGCGGTAAAGGCAAGTGCTGTGGCAGACGCCATCGAGACCGAGGGAAAAATAGAGAACATGCTCAAAGCCAAGGGCTTTTCCGATTGTCTGGTCTATATCGACGGGGACCGCGTGGACGCGGTGATCAAGACCGGGGGGCTTTTAAAGGAAGAGGTGGCCCAGATCAAAGATATCCTTGTAGAGGAGACCGGGGCCGCGGCGGACGATATTTCCATCACCGAGGCAAAATGACGGGGCCAAAATCTTCGGCACCCGGGATCCTGCTGAAAACGCCGTTTTCTCATGCAGGCAAAATTCGCAGAAAAGGTTGTGTCTTTCGCTATTTATGGTATAATAAACCCAAGCGTTTATTGTCGTTTTTAAAGCTCCCGGCCCCCTGCGCCGCCGGCGCGGAGGCTTATGGGAGCAGGTCCCATCGGCGCAGCCGTGCTTTTGGTATCATAAACGCTCCGCGTTTATGATACCTTTTTTCTTGCATACTTTTTCGGTGGGCGCCGTCGAAGGATCGACGCGGTCCATTCCGCTTTTAAACAAAGGAGGGTTTTCAGATGGAAAAGCAGATCAGAGAACCGATCGGCAATCTCAAAATATCCCATGAGGTGATCGCCACCATCGCAAGCTTTGCCGCCCGCGAGATCGAGGGTGTGGCTTCCATGGCGGTTTGTCCGGGCAATATCAAACGGTTTTTGTCCCGCTCCACCACAGAGCGTTCGATCCACATCGAGTTGACAGATGATGTGGCGGCTATCGACGTGTATGTGAACCTGCGCTACGGCGCCAAGATTCCTGTAGTTTCGGAGCAGATCCAGCGGAGCGTGAAAGAGGCGGTCCAGAACATGACCGGGATCGTAGTGGCCAAGGTAAATGTCTTTGTAGTGGGAATCGATTTTGAAGAAAAGGCCGGAGCCTGACGCGATGCCTCCCTCAGGGGAGGCATATTTTTCCGGGGCGTGCCGCGCCTCTAAAAATGAACCCGGCGGGGGCAGCCCCTGCCGCAAATTTAAAAATGCCGGAGGTAACCCATGACCAGACGTGAAGCCCGTGAGCAGGCTTTTGTGCTTTTGTTCGAATACTCGTTTCAGCAGACCCCCATCGACGAGGTGATCGCCAACGCGGTGGAGGGCAGAGACGCCGAGGTGGATCCCTTTGCCTATGCGCTGGCCTCCAAGGCGGCGGAGCAGGTGGTGCTGCTGGATGATAAGATCGAAGGCTGCTCCAAAAAGTGGAAGAAGAACCGCATCTCCCGGGTCGCGCTGGCCATTCTGCGGCTTTCGGTGTGCGAGCTTTTGTTTGAAAAGAGCGTCCCCCCCAGCGTCTCCATCAACGAGGCGGTGGAGCTGGCCAAAAAGTTCGGCGGCGATGAGGACTCTTCTTTTGTCAACGGTGTGCTGGGGGCGGTGTACCGCGGCCTGCCGCAGGAGACCGTCGGAGAGGATCCCGCCACGGCGGAGGAACCGGAGGAGGGAGAGGCCTGATGGGCTGGGTGCTCGGGGTCGATACCAGCAACTACACCACCTCCACGGCGCTCTACTGCCCGGAGACCGGGGCGATGCTGCAGCAAAAAAGGCTGCTCCCGGTAAAAGCCGGAGAGCTGGGGCTGCGCCAGAGCGACGCGCTGTTTGCCCATGTAAAGGCTTTGCCGGAGCTGATGGAGGCGCTGTTTGCAGAAGCCCCCGGGGCGAAGGTGGAGCAGGTGGCCGTTTCGGTGCGGCCCCGGCCTGCGGAGGGCTCCTACATGCCCTGTTTTCTGGCGGGGGAAAGCGCGGCTGCCAGCGTGGCGGCGGCTTTGGGGGCGCCGCTGTACCGATGTTCCCATCAGGAGGGGCACATTGCGGCAGCGCTTTATTCCGCCGGGCGCCTGGAGCTTTTAAAAGGAGAACTTATCGCCTTTCATCTCTCCGGCGGTACCACCGAGGCAGTGCTGGCCTCCCCTGAGGGGGAGTGCCTTTCCATCCGGCAGCTTGCGGGCTCGCTTGACCTCAAGGCAGGACAGGCTGTGGACCGGGTAGGGGGGATGCTGGGCCTTGCGTTCCCGGCGGGGAGAGCCCTGGAGGAGCTGGCGCTGCAGAGCAGCCGGGTGTATGACCCGCGTCCTTCCATGAAGGGGGCGGACTGCTCTCTCTCCGGTATCCAGAACCAGTGCGAAAAGCGCCTGGCGGAGGGGGAACCTCCCTGTGATGTGGCGCGGTTTTGCCTGGACAGTATCTATGCCGCCCTGGCCGCTATGACACAGCAGGTGCGGAAGATCTGCCCCGGACGCCCGCTGCTGTACGCGGGGGGCGTGCTCTCCAACCGCATCATCCGGGAGAGAATGGCCCCTTTCGGCGGGGTGTTCGGCCTTCCGGATTTTTCAAGGGACAACGCCGCCGGAGTGGCGGTGCTGGCCGCGCAGAGATGCTGCGATTGAGGAGAAGGGGGGAGCTTTCATGGAACGGCCCATCAGCGTGAGCCAGTGCAACCGGTATATCAAGAGCCTGTTTGATGAAAACGCCCTGCTGGCAGACGTCTATCTGCGGGGAGAGATCTCCAATTTTAAAGGTCAGTATGCCTCCGGGCATTTTTACTTTACTCTGAAGGACCAGGAATGTGCCATCCGGGCGGTGATGTTCCGCAGCTACGCCTCCAAGGTGCGCTTTACGCCGGAAAACGGCATGACGGTACTGGTGCGGGGGCAGGTCTCGGTTTACGACCGGGACGGGGTCTACCAGATCTACTGCCGGGAGATGCGCCCGGACGGCGTGGGGGATCTGGCGCTGGCCTTTGAACAGCTCAAACGGAAGCTGGAAGCGGAGGGACTCTTTGACCCCGCCCACAAAAAGCCGATCCCCCGATATCCCCGGGTGATCGGGGTGGTGACCGCCAAGACTGGGGCGGCCCTGCAGGATATCCTCAACATCCTGCGGCGCAGGTACCCCGCGGCGGTGGTCCTGGTGCGCTCCGCCCTGGTGCAGGGGGAGAGCGCGGCGGCAGATATTTCCGCTGGGATCCGCCAGCTGGACGCGCTGGGCCTCTGCGATGTGATGATCGTAGGGAGAGGCGGAGGATCCCTGGAGGACCTGTGGTGCTTTAACGACGAACGGGTGGCGCGGGCCGTGTACGCCTGCCGCACGCCGGTCATCTCCGCCGTGGGCCACGAGGTGGATTTTACGATCTGCGATTTTGTCGCGGACCTGCGGGCCCCCACCCCCTCGGCGGCAGCCGAGCTGGCGGTCCCCGACGCGGGAGACCTGCAGATGCAGCTGATGGCGGCAGAAAGCCGCATGGCGGAAAAGATAAACGCCCGGCTGGAGCGGCTTTTTGCCCGTCTGGAGGGGGCTGCCCGGCTGGAGGACCTGATGGCGCTGCGGCTCGGGTCGCTCTCTGCAAGGGTGGAGGGGTACCGGAGCCACAAGGCCCTCTCTTCCCCCGCCTACGCCATTGGGCAGTACGAGAACCGCCTGGCCGCCATGGAAGAGGCCCTCCGGTCAAAGATGGAGGGCAGAGTGCAGATACTGGGGCATCAGCTCGCGGGCTCTGCGGGAAGGCTTCATTCCTTGAGCCCTTTTCATGTGCTTTCAAGGGGCTACGCCATTGCCTCCAAGGATGGCGCGGCACTTACATCTCAAGGCCAGGTGCAGCCGGGAGACTGCTTTTCCCTGCGGCTGGCAGACGGGATGATAGAGGCTTCCGTAATAGGGAAGCAAGCTGTTTTAAGAGGGGAGGAGAACGCTTTTGGCCGCGAAAAACGGGAAGAATAAAATGACGCTGGAGCAGGCGATGGCCCGTCTGGAGGAGATCCTGCGCCTGATGGATGACGGAAAGGCCACGCTGGAGGATTCTCTGGCGCTGTTTGAGGAGGGAACTTCGCTGGTGCGCTTTTGCAGCAGCACCCTGGAGGAGGCAAAGCTGAGGGTAAAGGAAGTGACTGCGGCGGCGTCCCCTGCTGCAAAAGAAATGCCCGGAGGAGGAACACAGGATGAATGAATTCGAGCAGAAGCTGGCCGGTTATCAGGAGCGGGTGGAAAGGGCCCTGGACCGGGCGCTTACCTTTGAGCCCTGCCCGCAGCAGGCGGTCATCGACGCCATGCGCTACAGTCTCCTGGGCGGCGGCAAGCGGATCCGCGCGGTCCTGCTTTTGGAGTTTGCGGGGGCCTGCGGCATTTCGGAGGAGACCGCCATGCCTTTTGCGGCGGCGCTGGAGATGATCCATGCCTACTCGCTGATCCATGACGACCTGCCCTGTATGGACGATGATGACCTGCGCCGGGGCAAGCCCTCCTGCCACATCCGCTTTGGGGAGGCAAACGCCCTGCTTGCGGGCGACGCTTTGCTGACCCACGCCTTCGGGCTGGCCGCCTCCGCCCCGGAGCTGCCGCCCTACCGGGTGATGTCGGCCGTGGAGGAATTGGCCCGCGCCGCTGGGGCGTTCGGTATGATCGGTGGCCAGGTGTTGGATCTTGAGAGCGAAGGCCGCGAGATCGATGAGATGCGCCTGCTCTCTATCCACCGCCTTAAAACCGGAGCGCTGATCTCCGCGGGCCCGGTCATGGGCTGTATTTTGGGCGGGGCGCTCTCCCGGGTGCCCGCCGCCAGGGAGTACGGGGCGGCCCTGGGGCTCGCGTTCCAGATCGTGGACGATATTCTGGACGTTACCGGGATTGAACAGTTGCTGGGAAAGCCCATTGGAAGCGACCGGGACAATATCAAAACGACGACGGTTTCCCTCTACGGCCTGGAAAGGGCCAGGCGCCTGGCGGATGAGCTTACCGACCAGGCGGATGCGCTGCTGGATCACTTTGGTTTCTCCGACGGCTTTATGTCCTGGCTCACCTGTTCTCTGGCCCACCGGCAAAAGTAAGCGAAAAGGCACACGAGGAATTTCAAGAGGAGTTTCAAATGGAGTTTTTTAAAACGATCACGGGGAACTGCTACATCAATGTGGCGGTGACGGCGTGGTTTCTGGCGCAGTTTTTAAAAACAGTGTTTACTTATATCTCCCAGGGGAAGATCGTCTGGGAACGGATGGTGGGCGCCGGCGGGATGCCAAGCTCCCATTCTGCGCTGGTGTGCTCGCTCACAGTGGCCATTGCCAAGGGCGTGGGGCTTGCGAGCCCGGAATTCGCCATCGCTTTTGTCACCGCCGGCGTGGTGATGTACGACGCCATGGGGGTGCGCCGGGCCGCCGGCGAACAGGCGAAGGTGCTCAATAAGCTGGTGTTCGGGTTCCGTGCCAGCTTTGAGGACAGCGACAGCACGGAGGACGATGAAGCGTTGGTGGGGATCCCCGATAAATCGCTCAAAGAGTTTTTAGGGCATACGCCGCTGGAGGTTTTGGGCGGTGCGCTGCTGGGCATCCTGGTGGCGATGGTCATGCCGGCTCGGTAAATAACAGCGGGAAGTGGCAGAATGAGCAGATTACTGGAACAGATCTCCTCTCCGGAGGACCTGAAAAAACTGAATATCAGACAATCAGAGGCTTTGTGTGTGGAAATCCGGGATCTTCTTTTGCGCCTGATCTCGAAAACCGGCGGGCATTTAGCCTCCAACTTGGGGGCTGTGGAGCTCACCGTGGCGCTTCACCGGGTGTTCTCCACCCCGGAGGATCAGATCGTCTGGGACGTGGGGCACCAGTCCTACACCCATAAGATCCTCACCGGGCGGAGGGAGCAGATGAGCTCCCTGCGGAAAAAAGGCGGTATTTCCGGCTTCCCCAAGCCGGAGGAGAGCGAACACGACGCGTTTATTGCCGGGCACAGCTCCACCTCCATCTCGGTGGCCAACGGCCTGGCGCGCGCCAAGAGCATGAAGGGGGAACCCGGGTATGTCGTCGCCGTCATCGGGGACGGCGCCCTCACCGGCGGAATGGCCTATGAAGCACTCAACAACGCGGCCCGGAACCGGGACAGGATCATCGTGGTGCTCAACGACAACGATATGTCCATTTCCAAGAATGTGGGGACCCTGGCCCAGTATCTGGCCAGGATCCGTTCCCGGCCGGAGTATTTTGCGGCCAAGGACCACGTCAACCGCACCCTGAGAAAGGTACCGGGGGTCGGGGAGCCCGCGGCACGGCTGCTGGACGCCTCCAAAAGCATGATGAAAAGCGCCCTGTACCACTCCACCCTGTTTGAAGATTTTGGTTTTCAGTACCTGGGCCCAGTGGACGGCCATAATTTAGAGAACCTCTGCGCTGTGTTTGCCCGGGCAAAGGCGGTGGCCGGTCCGGTGCTGGTGCATGTTAAAACAGTAAAGGGAAAGGGCTATACCTTTGCGGAGAAGAACCCCGACGCCTACCATGGGGTCTCCAGCTTCCAGGTGGAGACCGGGAACCCGGACATCAGCGGGCAGGACAGCTTTTCCGTCCACTTCGGCAGGGCACTTTCCGCCCTGGCGGAAAAGGACACCCGGATCTGCGCCGTCACGGCGGCGATGAAATACGGTACGGGGCTTCAGGAATTTTCCCAGAAATTCCCGGAACGCTTCTATGATGTGGGCATCGCGGAGGAACACGGGGTCACCTTCTGCGCGGGGCTTGCCGCGGGCGGGGAGCTCCCGGTATTTGCAGTGTATTCTTCGTTTTTGCAGCGGGGCTACGACCAGCTGATCCACGACGGGGCCGTCGGAGGGTATCATCTGGTGTTGGGGATCGACCGGGCGGGCCTGGTGGGGGAGGACGGTGAGACCCATCAGGGGCTGTTTGATGCGGCGTTTCTCTCCGCCATCCCCGGTGTGACCCTGTTTGCCCCGGTCACCTATCGGGAGCTGGAGGAAGACCTGGAGGCTGCCCTGTACCGCTGCCGGGGCGTGGCCGCGGTGCGTTACCCCAGGGGCGGGGAATGCACGGGGCTCCCTGTGCCCTTTCGGCGTCTGGACGGTGCGGAACTTTACGGCCGGGGGGATATCCTGCTGGTCACCTACGGCAAGCTGACCGGACAGGCGCTGAAAGCTGCGGCGGACCTGGAAGAAAGAGGGCTTGCTGTCCAGGTGTGCCGCCTCACCAGGCTGCTCCCCTTCCCAAAGGAGGCGGTTCAGGCCGCCCTGGCGAAAAAGGAGATCTGGTTTGCGGAGGAAGGCATCAAAAACGGCGGCATCGGCCAGATGATGGGTGCGCGGCTGTTGGAAGCGGGCTTTTCCGGAAGGTTTTTCCTGAGGGCGGCGGAGGGCTTTGTGCCGCAGGCCACCGTAAAAGAGGCCCTGCAGGGGCTGGGGCTGGATGGCGATTCCCTGGCGGATTGGGTCGCCGGGGCAGAAAACGGGGCGGAGCACGCTGAGCCCGGAGAGGAAGGAAAGCGATGAGATCAAGACTCGACCTCGCTCTTGTGGAGCGCGGGCTGGCCCCCGGGCGGGATAAAGCCAAGGCCATTATCATGGCGGGGCAGGTCTACGTCAACGGACAGAAGGCGGACAAGGCCGGTACCGAGGTACAGGACACGGACGCCATCGAGGTGCGCGGCGGTACGCTGGCCTATGTTTCCCGGGGCGGGCTTAAGCTGGAAAAGGCCATGGAGTGCTTTCCCATTTCCCTGAAGGGGACGGTCTGTATGGATATCGGCGCTTCCACCGGAGGCTTTACCGACTGTATGCTTCAAAACGGGGCGGAAAAGGTGTACGCCATCGATGTGGGCTACGGGCAGTTGGCCTGGAAGCTGCGGGAGGACCCGCGGGTAGTGAACCTGGAGAGGACCAACTTCCGCTATGTCACCCGGGAGCAGGTGCCGGACCCGGTGGATTTTGCCAGCGTGGATGTCTCCTTTATTTCGCTCACCCTTATTCTTCCGGCGGCACTGCCGCTGCTGCGGGAAGGCGGTGCCATGGTCTGCCTGATCAAGCCGCAGTTTGAGGCCGGACGGGGCAAGGTGGGCAAAAAAGGTGTGGTGCGGGAGCCCCGGACCCATATCGAAGTGATCCAAAAGGTGGTGGGCTTTGCCCGGGAAAACGGTTTTTCCCCCCTGATGCTGGAGCACTCTCCCATCAAAGGGCCGGAGGGGAATATTGAATACCTGCTGTATTTGAAAAAAGGCGCTGCGGAGGAAGCGGGCGTTTCGGAGGAGGAAATTTTCCGGATCGTGGAGAGCTCCCACGCCGCTTTGGACCGGAAGGACGGGAAGTGAACGCGATGAAGGTTTTTTTGATGCCGAATATGTCCCGGAAGAACGTGCCCTCGGCTTTGTCGCTGGCAGTTCCGATCCTTCGCGCCGCGCAGATCACCCCTGTGCTGGAACCGGCGCTTTGCCCGGCGCTGCCGGGCCTGGCGGCGGAGTTTGAGCCCTTTGAAAGCTGCGCCGGGGAGTGCAGCCTGGTCATCGCCCTGGGCGGGGATGGGACCATCCTGCACGCCGCAAAATCCGCCGTGCAGAAGGGCCTGCCGGTGCTGGGGGTAAACGGCGGCCGGGTGGGGTATCTCGCCGGGCTCGAGATATCGGAGCTGCGTCAGCTGGAGCGTCTGGCGCGGCATGACTACGAAACCGAGCGGCGCATGATGCTGGAGGCATCGGTCAGCATCGGGGGAAAGACAAAGACGATCTACGCCCTCAACGATGTGGTGCTGGCCAAAGGCACTCCCGGAAATCTGGTGGACATCGACCTGTACTGCGACAGGGATCTGCTCTGCCGCTACCGCAGCGACGGGCTGATCTTTTCCACCCCCACCGGCTCCACTGCCTACGCCCTCAGCGCGGGTGGCCCTATTCTGGACCCATCCATCAGCGCCATCGGGGTCACCCCTATTTGCCCCCACTCTCCCCTCGCGCGCACTATTCTGTTTTCGCCGGAAAAGCGGCTCACCGCCCGGGCCCGGGCGGGGGAGGGCCGGGCGGCGGTGCTCACCGCCGACGGCGAAGAGGGCATCCCCCTGCCGGAGGATGTACCTGTCACAGTGCGCCGGGCGGCCCGGGAGGTGGAGCTCATTCACTTTGGACAAAAGAATTTTTATCATATCCTGAATCAAAAAATTATGGGAAGAGGGTTGGGAAATGAAGTCTAAACGGCACGCCAAGATCATTGAGATCATTGGGAAACATGATGTGGACACCCAGGAGGAGCTGCTTCGATATCTGCGGGGCGAGGGCTTTGACGTGACGCAGGCCACGGTTTCCCGGGATATTAAGGAGCTGCGGCTGATCAAAACCGCGGCCGACGGGGGAAAGTATAAATACACCAACGCCGCCGCCCGGGAGAAAGACGCGGATACTTCCTATAAATTTCATTTCCTGCTCAAGGAGTCGGCCCATACGGTGGACTTTGCAGGCAATATTGTGGCTATCAAGTGCTACACCGGCCTAGCCAACGCCGTGTGTGCCACCATGGACGCCCTTCACTGGGAGGGGATGGTGGCCACCCTCTCCGGTGATGACACGATATTTGTTCTGATGCGCGACAGTGAACAGGCGGCCCGCATGGCGGAGGAGATCCGCAGATTGATGGCAAGGTGATAGTATGCTGAGTGAGCTCTACATCCAAAATATCGCGGTGATCGAAAAGACGAGCGTGACCTTTTCCGGAGGGCTCAATATCTTTACCGGAGAGACCGGCGCGGGAAAATCCATCCTGATCGACGCCATCAACGCCGTGCTGGGCAGCCGCACCTCCAAAGACCTGGTGCGTACGGGGGAGAAAAAGGCCTTGGTGACGGCCCTGTTTCAGGACCTGGGGCCGGTCTCCCGGGAGGCGCTCACCTCCCTCGGGTACGAGCCGGAGGAGGACGGTTCCCTGCTGCTCACCCGGGAGATCACCTCCGACGGGAAAACCAGTTGCAAGATAGGCGGCCGCCCCGCCACGGCGGCTATCCTGCGGGAGGCGGCGCAGAACCTCATCACCATCCACGGCCAGCACGACAACCAGGCGCTGCTTTCCCCGGAGCGCCACCTGGGGTTTATTGACGACTTTGGCGGGACCGCGTCCCTGCTGGAGGAATACCGGGTGGAGTACGCCGCTCTGCAGAACCTGAAGAGGGAGCTGGAGCGCCTGACGGCGGATGACCGGGAAAAGAGCCGCCGGATGGATCTGCTGCGCTACCAGGTGGACGAGATCTCCGCCGCGGAGCTCTCCGTGGGGGAGGAGGAGCAGCTGCGCGCCCGCAGAAAGATCATATCCAACGCGGCCAAAATTCTGGAAAGCCTTCACAGCGCCCACGATATCCTCTTTGGAGGGGAGGATTCCGACGGCGTGGTGGGCCAGACAGAGGAGCTGAGCGGGAACCTCAGCTTTGCAAGCGGGTACTACCCGCAGCTCTCCGGAATGGCTTCCCGGGTGCAGGAGATGCATTACGAGCTGGAGGAGTATGCCGGAGAGCGTCGGGATGTTCTGGAAGAGCTGGAGGTGGACCCCGGCGACCGGGATCGCATCGAGTCCCGCCTGGATGTGATCTACCAGCTCAAGCGGAAGTACGGCGCCTCGGAGGAGGAGATCCTCGCCTATCTTGCAAAGGCGCAGGAGGAGCTCGACTCCATCACCCACTCTGACGAGCTGGCGGAAAAGCTCCGGTACGAGCTGAAGCTCACGGAGAAAAAAGCGGAGATCCTGGCCCGGAACCTGTCGGAAAAGCGACGGGAGGCCATAGAACGCTTTGCCGCCCGGGTGGGGGAGGAACTGCGCTTCCTGGATATGCCCTCGGTAAAGTTTACGGTGGATCGGCAGGAGACGGAACTCACCGCCCGGGGTATCGACCGGGTGGAGTTTTTGATCTCCACCAACCCCGGCGAACCGCCGAAACCCATCGGGCGCATCGCCTCCGGGGGAGAGCTCTCCCGTATCATGCTCAGCTTAAAAAATGTAATTGCCGATTCCGACCAGGTGGATACCCTCATCTTTGACGAGGTGGACGCCGGGGTCAGCGGGCGCGCGGCGGACCGAGTGGGTCAAAAGCTCAAGGAGGTCTCCCGCGGGCGGCAGATCATCTGTGTCACCCATCTGGCCCAGGTGGCGGCCTTTGCCGACAATCATCTGCTGATCGAGAAAAGCGTGTCCGAGGGGCGCACCTTTACCCAGGTGGAGACCCTGGACCGGGCCGGCCGGGTGGCGGAGCTTGGCCGCATTATGGGCGGAGCGGCCCAGACCCCGGCGGTGCTGCAGTCGGCGCAGGAGATGCTCTCCCACGCCGCGGGCATGGGGCAGGCCTGAAAGCATATATGGAAAGACAGGAGAGGGTTCTGATCTATGGACCATAAGGAACTGCTGGAGGCCTGTACCTCCATCGGCTTTCATCTGCTGGAAAACGGCGGGGAGATCTACCGGGTTGAGGAGACGATCCTGCGCATCTGCCGGGCTTACGGGGCGGAACAGGTGGAGGCATTTGCCATCCCCTCCAGCATCGTGGTGACCATCGACTACGGTGACGGGGATTTTATCACCAAGACCCGCCGTATCCTGCGCCGGAATACCGATCTTGACAAGGTGGACCGGCTCAACGGCCTTTCCCGGCGCATCTGCGCGGAAAAGCCGGATTACCCCTGGGTGAAGGAACAGATCGGCAGGGTGATGTCCGGGCCGGTTTACCCGTTTTTCTGGAAGGTCACTGCCACGGCGGCCATTTCCCTGTTTTTTGCGCTGTTTTTTGGGGGAAACTTAAAGGACGGTGTCTTTGCGCTGTTTGCCGGGGCGGCCATCGCCCTGCTGGGGAAATGGCTTGCCGGGGTGGACGCTAACGGTTTTTTCATCACCATGCTCTCCAGCGGCCTGGTGGCGGTGCTGGCGGTGGCGGCGGTGGAGCTTGGGCTTGCCGACCACACGGATAAGATCATTATCGGCACCCTGATGAACCTGGTGCCCGGTATCGCCATTACAAACTCCATGCGGGATATCATCGCGGGGGATATCATTGCCGGCATGATGAAGATGACCGAGGCGTTTCTTGCGGCCATCGGCATTGCGGCGGGGGTCACCGTGCCGCTGGCGATGCTGCAGAGTTTTTTGGGCTAAAGGAGGGCCGGCCGTGGCGGAGAGCTTTTTTCTTCCTGTATTTTATGCCTTTGCGGCGTCTTTCTGCTTTGGGATCCTCTTTAACATCCGGGGCGGCAGGCTGTGGGCAGCGGCGGCCTGCGGGGCGCTGAGCTGGACGGTGTACCTGATGAGCGGGCAGTGGCTTTCCAGCGTTATCGCCCGAAACCTGGCGGCGATGGTGGCGGTGTCGGTGTGCGCCGAGGTGATGGCCCGGCTGTTTAAAACCCCGGTCAGCACCTTTTTGGTGCTGGGGCTTATTCCCCTGGTGCCGGGGGCCGGCATGTACGACACCATGGAGCGGATGCTGAGCGGAGACCTATCCGGAGCGGTGTCAGTGGGCCTCACCACCCTTGGGGTGGCGGCGGCTCTGGGCTTCGGCATCGTCATGGTGTCCTCCTTCTCCCGCATTGTCACCGCGGCTCTGCGGAAGAAACGGGTTGACAAACGGCAAGAGGTGTAATATAATCCGGGTATATGCTGTGATGGGAACAAGTAACCCGTTTTTTCCGCTTCAGAGAGCCCCCGTTTGCTGCGAGGGGGTGCGGAGGGCCGGTGTGAATACATCCCGGAGCTGCCGCCCCAACGGGAGTTTTCCCCAGTAGGCGCGGACGGGTCCGCCCGTTAAAGCGGCAGGGTATCGCGCGCAAGGCGGCTGTACCCGCAGAGGCCGTGCTCCGTGAGGGGGCGGCAAACCAGAGGTGGTACCGCGCAGAAACTGCGCCCTCTGTCCCCGGCCGGGGACAGAGGGCTTTTTTGTTGTATCAAAAAAGGAGGAAAAATCAAATGGGTATTTACGAAGAGCTGCAGGCCCGCGGGCTGATCGCCCAGGTGACCAACGAGGAGGAGATCCGGGATCTTGTCAACCGGGGGGAAGCAAAATTCTATATCGGGTTCGACCCGACGGCGGATTCCCTGCATGTAGGGCACTTTATGGCCCTGTGCCTGATGAAGCGCCTGCAGATGGCGGGCAACCAGCCGGTGGTGCTCATCGGCGGCGGAACCGGCTACGTGGGCGACCCTTCCGGCCGCAGCGACATGCGCGCCATGATGACCCCGGAGACCATCCAGCACAACTGCGACTGCTTTAAAAAGCAGATGGAGCGGTTTATCGAATTCGGGCCCGACAAGGCCATTATGGTAAACAATGCCGACTGGCTGCTGAAGCTCAACTACATCGAGCTGCTGCGCGAGGTGGGGGCCTGCTTCTCGGTAAACAATATGCTGCGGGCGGAGTGCTACAAGCAGCGCATGGAAAAGGGGCTTTCCTTCCTGGAATTCAACTACATGATCATGCAGTCCTACGACTTTTACCATCTGCACAAGACCTACGGCTGCAATATGCAGTTCGGCGGCGACGACCAGTGGTCCAATATGCTGTTCGGGGCGGATCTGATCCGCCGGAAGTTGGGCGAGGACGCCTACGCCATGACCATCACCCTTTTGATGAACTCCGAGGGGAAGAAGATGGGAAAAACCGCCAGCGGCGCGGTTTGGCTGGACCCGGACAAGACCTCTCCCTTTGAATTCTACCAGTACTGGAGAAATGTGGGCGACGCCGATGTGCTCAAATGCATCCGCATGCTCACCTTCCTGCCGCTGGAGGAGATCGATGCCATGGACAAATGGGAGGGCAGCGAACTCAACCGCGCCAAGGAGATCCTGGCCTTGGAACTGACCCGGATGGTGCACGGCGAGGAGGAAGCCCGCAAGGCGGAGGAAGCCTCCCGCGCCCTGTTCGGCGGCGGCGCCAATCGGGAGAACGTCCCCACCACGGTGCTCGTGCCGGAGGATTTTACCGACGGCTCTGTGGGAGTGCTGGATCTGCTGGTTAAAACCGGCCTGGCTCCCTCCCGCGGGGAGGCCCGCCGCCTGGTGCAGCAGGGCGGTGTTTCGCTGGACGACGGAAAGGTGAGCGACCCGATGGCCCGCGTCTCCATTGATCAGTTCGGAAAGGGAGATATCATGCTCCGCAAGGGCAAAAAAGTGTTTCATCGCGTCACCCTCTGAGCACACTGAAAAAGATTCCCAAAGGCGCGCCCGGCAAACGGACGGGCGCGCCCTTTTTGTGTAAAGCCGGAAATGGCTTTTCCCCGGGAAGCCCTGCTGCAGGAAAATGGACAAAATTATATATAATGCCTAAATAATATTCGGGATATAACGTGTGATTAATACTTTATTCATAAAAATCAGCAAAGATAGACATATCCGGGAGGTAACATTAAAAAAGATCTAAAAAGGAGGCGGCCAGTATGTTTGGCGGAAAACTGGAAAAGATTCAAAAATATGCGGAAAAGAAGGACCTGAAAAAACTGCTTGCCCATGCGGAGGATAAGGATCCGGAGGTTCGCGCTGCGGTGGCGAAGGGCCTGGGAGAGATCCGCAGCGACGACAGCTGCAACGAGCTTATCACCCTTCTGCGGGACCATGACATCGCCGTACAGAAAGAAGCGGTTCGGGCAGTGGGCAAAATAGACATGAAGGCTGCCACAGAGCATGTGCACCATGTAATGGATCACACCTCCGACGAGGAGCTTATCAGGCTGTGTCACGAGGCACTGGCCGTTCTCTCCCATGCAAAAGACTGAAAATGCGCTGAAAAGGGGCGCCCGCCGAAAGACGGGCGCCCCTTTTTCAATCCTTGTACGGTGCTGTATCTCAAAACCGGAGGGAGAGGCAGCTCAGGCCGCCGTCTACCTTGCGGTATTCGCTGGTATCCACGACGATCACAGGGTAACCCAGGGCCTCCACAGCCTTTTGCACCGTGGGAAAACCGGCGGGCAGCAGGACGGTGCCGTTGACCCAGATGCAGTTGGCGCCATAGGCCTCTTCCTCGGGTACAACGATCTTGTTGAATTTGTCAAAAACCGGGTTTTTCAAAAACTCGCCGCTGATGAGAAGGTTGTTGTCTTCCAGATAGGAAAGCCCGGTTTTTAAATGCAGGATCTCAGAGAGAGGGACCATTTCGCCGCTCATGCCGTACTTTTCCAGCAGGGAGATCAGCTGAAGGCCGCCCTCCTTATTGGTGCGGGCGGACGTGCCGATATAAAAATGGTCGCCTACCATCATGATGTCGCCGCCCTCCAGGGTGCCGGGAGCTTTGATAAATTCGATGCGGTCGGCGGGGTAGAACTTTTCGATCACCGGGATGATGGCCTCCACCTCTCTTTTGCGGGAAGGGGCGCCGGGGTTGGTGATGACGGCAAACTTCCGGGTGAGGACGGCTACATCCTCCACAAAGCAGGAATCCGGAAAGGCCTCGTCGGCGGGCAGCTCCGTCACCGAGACGCCGCACTTTTTGAGGGCCTCCACATAACAGGCGTGCTGCTTTAAGGCAAGCTCATAATCCGGAAGGCCGAGGCCTGCGGTGGAGATGCCGTCCACAATGGCGCGGCAGGGCTTTTTGACGATCACATTTTGAAACACGGGGAAAACCTCCTTGGGCCGGGCCGGTGCGGCACGCGGCAGCATTTTGAATTTCGAAAAGATTATACATCTAAACTAATAAAAATACAATACAAAACCGCAATTTGACAGGAAGAAACCTTTGCTTTAAAATAGGCAAAGAAATGAAAAAATGCGCAGCAGTACGTCTGTGCCGCAAAAAACAGGGAGGAACCGATATGAAGCTGATGATCGCGTCCGATATCCACGGGTCGCTGTATTATTGTGAAAAGATGCGGGAGGCCTATGAGCGGGAAAAGGCGGATAAGCTGATCCTGTTAGGGGATCTGCTCTACCACGGCCCCCGCAACGACCTGCCGAAGGGCTACGACCCCAAAGGGGTCATTGCGCTGCTCAATGGTATGAAGAGTGAAATTTTATGCGTGCGGGGCAACTGTGAGGCAGAGGTGGACCAAATGGTGCTGGAATTTCCCATCATGTCTGATTCCATGATTTTATACCTGGAGGGACGGATGGTATTTGCCACCCACGGGCACCTTTTTAACAGCGAACGCCTTCCTATGCTGAAAAAAGGGGATATCCTGCTGCACGGCCACACCCACGTGCAGGCCTTGAAGGACTGTGGGGATCATCTTTATCTAAATCCCGGCTCGGTGTCCATTCCAAAGGAGGGGAACCAAAACAGCTACATGATATACGAGAACGGCTGCTTTGCCATCCGAAACCTGGAGGGCGGAGAGATCGGCCGCCTTGCGCTGTAAGGAGGGGATCGGGTGAAAATATCTCCGGAGATGAAAAAGGCCGCCGCCTGATCCAAAACATGGGGGCCGGTTTTGTGCGCCGTGCTTTCGGTGGCGCTGACCGCCTTTCATATGCTGTATACAGAGCGGGTGCGCAGAGAACAGGAGCGGCTGAGCGCTCTGCT
>JALELV010000010.1 GCA_022768545.1 Oscillospiraceae bacterium | reverse complement strand
AAACCATGCCCCGGCCACCGAGAGGCCCGAGAGCTCCCCGTCCAAATACCGTGAGGCAAAGGAGCCCGCCACGTTGGCGATCATCACTTTTTTGCCCAGGCCGGTCACAAAACGGCCGATCCCGCTGTAAAAATCTGCCAGGGTCGTCTGCCTGCTGTCGACCTCCTCCGCAATATAGCTGTAGCGGACGATGGGCCCCGCCACCAGTTGGTGGTATGAGGAGACAAAAAGAAGAAACTTGCCAAAATTATGCTGCACTTTGGCGTCCCCCCGGTAGACATCCACCGTATAGGAGATCGTCTGAAAGGTGTAAAACGAAATACCGATAGGCAACGTGAAGGCGGGCACCTCCAGCCCCAGATGGAACCAAGCGTTGAAGTTTTCATAGAGAAAGCCCGAATACTTAAACGCCACCAGCAGCCCCAGGTTCAGCACCAGGGAGGACACCACCCCCAGCCGCGCGATCTTCTTTCCCCGGTACCGCTCGATAAACAGCCCGTGGAAATAGTCAATCACCGCACTGAACAGCAGCAGCACCACCCAGACCGGCTCTCCCCACGCGTAAAAAAACAGGGAAAACACCACCAGCACCGCATTGCGGTACGCCAGGTTTTTGGTCAGGTAATACAGCAGAAGGTTCAGCGGCAAAAACACATACAGAAAAAACAGGTTTGCAAAAATCATCCGTCTCTCTCCTCCCACAGCAGGGCTTGCAAAGCTGCTTTTTCCCTGTCCGCCGCACCTTGCCCGCCACAGCATGTTTTTTCTATTTTTCTTCCCCCAACACACAATCCGCCCTCTCTCCGAAAAAGCGGAAGAAGGCGTATTGCAATTATTATAGTACAAATGATAGAATGTTTCCATAGCATCTGTCAAAAAAAGTCGTTTTTCTTTCTTTGGCGGAATGCAGTAAAACGGGCTGCTCCCGGCACTGTGTAAATGTGCAGCCCCAAAAAGGGTGGTGACCTCCCTGGACATCGATGTGACCTTAGTGGACGCGGCCCGCTCCGGAGACCCGGAAAGCTTTGCCAGGCTCTACGAACGCGTGGAGGCGGATCTCTATAAATATGCCCTTTACACCCTCGGCAACCCCCACGATGCGGAAGACGCCGTCTCCGAAGCTTTTGTGGAAGCATGGCGGGGGCTTAAAAACCTGCGCGAACCGGCGGCCTTTAAGGCCTGGATCTTCCGGATCCTGTCCATCCGCCTCAAGCGCAGGATCTCAGGCTATATCCGGCAGAAAAACGAACTGGATATCGAGGATTTTATCTCCAGCCCCGCCCTCTCCACGGAAGACCTTTCCCCCGGCGTCTCCGACAGGACGGACCTTTTGCGGGCTCTTGACACATTAAAGCCGGAGGAACGCATGATCGTGGTGCTCCACGCTCTGCATGGATATACCACCAAGCAGATCGCCCAGATGCTTGGGCGCCCCCACGGTACGGTGAGCTCCAAGCTGCACCGCACTCTTTTAAAACTCCGCCGGCTGCTGGAAGAAGAGGTGAGCGTATGAACGGCAAACAGAATAGAAAAGACACGCCGGACACAGCTTTTCTCTCCGACCGCCTGCGCCGGCTGGATGAGGATATCCCCGTCCCCGCTGCGGCCCGGGCCGAATATTTAAAAGCCCGGCTCGCCGCCCCGCAGCCCCGAAAAGCGCCCCGCTGGCGCCCCGCTTTGGGTATGGCCTCTCTGGCCCTGGTGGCCGCTCTCGGCGTGTTTTGGGGTTCACGCTTTCTGTCGAACACCGCCGATCTTACCATGCCCGGTGCCGGGCCGGCAAGCTCTTCTGCCGTGACGGAAGTTTATGACACGGCAGAAAACGCCGAAGCGGGCACCGGGTACTATGATGAAGCCGCCCCCGCCGCCGAGGCCTATTCCCTTTCCCGGCAGGATATACGGGCAGCGCAGAGCTACAAAGAGGTACGTGCGGCCTTTTCCGTTTCCGCCGTGCCCGCAGAGGAAGAAAGCCCGGAGGTGGATTCCTCGGATGTAAAGACGGCGGAGCTCTCCGGGCCCGCCGCTGAAAACACCTGTCTGGAAAGCGCGCAGACGCCGGTCCTTTTTAAAACCAACGGAGAATTTCTTTATTACCTGCGCACCGGCTTTTCCGACGGCGGCTCCCCCGCCCTTTTTATCGCAGACGCAAAAACGCTCTCGCCGGTCTGCCGGCTGGAGACGGAGGAGTTGCCCCTGGGGTTCTTCCTCAGCGGGGAACAGCTCGTACTTCTGACGCAGCCCGATAACGCCTCCCAGGTCACGGCCGAGGTCTATTCCGTCAAAGACCCCGCCGCTCCGGAAAAGGAGCTCACTTTCTGCCAGGAGGGGGGCTACCTCTCCTCCCAGCTCTCCAGCGGAGTACTGCGCCTTGTCACAAGAAAAGAGCTCGCCGGAGAGGCAAAATCCCTCTCCGACACACAGCTGATCCCCCATGTTCAAAACAGCGCCCTGGGGGAGGAAAACCTCCTCCTTGCGCCCAACCATATCTTTATTCCGGAGAGCTACCCCGGAGAAGCCTTTGTCGTGGCCTCCTCCCTTCCCCTCGGCGACCCTTCCTCGGCCTTCTCCTTTGCGGTGGCCGGCGCCTGGGATACTGTCTTCCTGTCCTCCGGGTCCCTGTATCTTTTTGAAGCTCCCGACGGCGGGGAGGACCGCCTGGCCGATATGGCAAAATTCTCCTTCTCCGGCGGCGGGGCGCTCTTTGCCGGCTCCGCCTCCCTGCCCGGGCGGGCGGAGAGCAGATTCTTCGCCGAGGAGCGGGACGGCCTTCTCCGCATCACCGCCGCCTCCCAAAGCTTTGTCGGGGAAAGCGCCGTCTTTCTCCTCGACAGCTCCCTGTCCCCCGTGGGGCAGGTGACGGGTCTTGCCCCCGGTGAGGCCATCCGCACGGTGTGTTATACTCCAAACGGCGCTTATTTTGCCCTGGAAGGGCAGCCCGGTGTACTGCTTGCCGCAGACCTTTCTGACCCCGCCAGCCCCCGGGAGGCGGGGCGTCTGGAGCTCTCCGGCTCTTTGGAACTGCTCATCCCCTATTCTGAAACCCTTCTGCTTGGCCTGGAAAGCAGCACGGCAGATGCCTCCCCAAGCCTTTTTGTCTGCGATGTCTCCGACCCGCAGTCTCTCCGGGAAACCAGCCGTGTCAGCCTTCGCGGGCCGGATGAACGGCCCGTGTTTTTGGAGGGCGCCGGAGTGCTTTGGGTATTCCCCCAGGAGGGCTTGGCGGGCCTTTCTGTTCCCCTCCGGGAAGGCGCAGAACCGGGTGTTTTCTCCCGCAGCCTCCTTCTGTTTCTCGTGGACGGAGACGGCCTTCAGCCCCTTGCTCAGCTCCCCGGCGGAGCGCAGAATAGGGAAAGCGGCGAAACACTCCCCATTCAGGAGCATATGCTTTTCCTGAACGGCCGCCTCTACATCGCCTTGGGGGATCGTATCTGCTCTTACGGTCCGGATCTTACCCTCACCGGGGAGCTGGAGCTTCCCCGGTAAATATCGAAAGAACTGGGAAAATCGGGGAAATAAAAGGGTTTCCCCGCCTTTTCCTGCCCTTTACCTTTTATTTTCTCGGTTTACCCTCTTTTCATTTTTTGCCCTATCCTGTATAATGGAAACAATTATCGGCAGCAGGGTCAAATTTTTGAGAGAGGTGGCAGGGCTGTGGAGCTCAACGCGTTCACTGCCGGGGTGGAGCCCGGCGGGCTTACCCACGGATACGAAATCAAAATACTGGTCTGTTACCTGCTCGATCAAATCGGCGAGGGCATGACGTTCGACCA
>JALELV010000001.1 GCA_022768545.1 Oscillospiraceae bacterium | reverse complement strand
CCCTCATTGCGGGCGATCTCCCGTCCGGTCCTGTAGGCGTCCTCGTCCGCCACCGGGATGATCTCGTCACAGACAGAGGGGTCAAAGTTATCCGGCACAAAGTTTGCCCCAATGCCCTGCAGGCCGTGGGGCCCGGCCTTTCCGCCGGAGAGCAGCGGCGAGGAAGCGGGCTCCACCCCCACCACCCGGATATCGGGGTTTTGGCCTTTCAGGTAGCGGGCGGTACCGCATAGGGTACCTCCCGTGCCGACGCCCGCCACAAAAATATCCACCTTTCCCCCGGTATCCCTCCAGATCTCAGGGCCGGTGGTGGTCTCGTGGGCCCTGGGGTTCGCGGGGTTGACAAACTGCCCCATGATCATGCTGCCTGGGATCTCCCGATGGAGCTGCTCCGCCTTTTCCAAAGAGCCCTTCGTCCCGAGACTCCCCTCCGTGAGGACGATCTCCGCCCCGTAGGCTTTCAGCAGGCTGCGGCGCTCCACACTCATGGTGTCCGGCATGGTGAGGATCACCCGGTACCCCCGGGCGGAGGCGATGGCCGCCAGCCCGATGCCGGTGTTGCCGCTGGTGGATTCGATGATCACCGCGCCCGGCTTTAAAACGCCGCGCTTTTCCGCATCCTCTATCATGGAGAGCGCCACCCTGTCTTTGGCGCTTCCCGCCGGATTGAGATATTCAAGCTTTCCTGCCACCACAGCTGGGAGTTTATGTGCCTTTTCATATCCACAGAGTTCCATCAGAGGGGTGCCGCCGATCAGTTCCGTCATGCTGTGATACATTGCCATTTTCTCAATCTCCCGTCTGTATGTTAAAAATGAAACCGCTTCTTCAGCTCATGCTTGGTCTTTCTGTCCGCAAACAGAAACATTCCCAGCACCGTAAAAGCGGAATAAAAACCGGAGGCGTAATAGGTCCAGCTCACCTGGGGAATACCGAACCAGAGCAGCAGCAGGCACAGGAGCCCCAGCAGGGCAATGACCAGCTGATAGAGCAGATAGTCCCGAAAATGCATGGGTTTTGCCAAAATCGTCAGAGTGATGACCAGAGACCCCAGCACCGTCATACCCGGTACAACATAGTCGAGCGCCCAGTGGTGGTTCCCGGTCAGATAATCCACCAGCACCGAAAGCCCCGAAAGCCCGAGGATCTGCACCAGCACCATCAGCCCCACGTTCCGGGAGGAGCGCAGGGCAAACAGCACGCTTACCCAGAGGTACAGCGTGGCCGCCACAACAAGGTACGACCACAGCATCTGCCGGGGGGAAATATAATCGATAAAAAGGCTCACCGCCCCGATGATAAGAGAGAGGAAAAGCACCACTTTAAAAAACACGCGGTATCTCCTGTGGGAGCGCACCGCAGGGTAATCCTGTTCATAATAGCTGTCGGTCTCCTCCAGCGGACGTTCACAGAGCGGGCAGCGTGCCTGACGCCCTGCCACCGTGACCCCACAGGCCTTACAGGTCTTCATCTTTGAGTTCCTCCCTCTCGTTGGACACGATAGTTACCGGCACCCCTTCTGCCACCAACGTGCGGAAAAAGCGTTTTGCCACCTGCATCTCCTCCAAATTACTTGTAAAGGAATATACCATTACATCCCCGGTGGATACCATGGAGGTCTTTAATCCCTGACTTTTCGTGGCGCTGAGAAGGAACTCACACCGGTCGATGTGTGATGCCGCCTGGGGCGGAAAGGAGATACGCCCCAGATTAGAGAGCGTGACGCTGTGGGCCTGCTCCCCCTTCCGGTAGATCATTTTAAGGGCAAAGTTTTTAAGAAACAGCGGAACAAAGCGCAGAGCCAGGTTTTTCTCCGCCCGCACGCTGTATTTGATCTTATCCGCCAAAACTTCGGGGGAGAGCCCCTCTTTCAACTGGCGGGACGCCTCGGCGAGCAGATCGTCAAAGCTGTACTCCCTACTGTAAAAATCCGCAGAAATGCCAATGGTGGTAAAGAAATTACGCAGAGTGTCCGTCTGATAAAAATTGCGGAGATTGACGGGAACGCAGACGCTGACCGGCTGCTTTTTTTCATGGTACCGAAAGCTCTCCAGGTCAATGCTGTACAGCAGCAGCGCCGCAAAATAAGCCGTAACGGTGACGCCCTTTGCCTTGGCAAGCGCCGCCGCCTGAGATGCGGAAAACACCCCTTGCACCACCTTGAGCTCTGCGCCGAATACCCTTACGCCGTCCACATGATAGGCTTTTTCAAAGGGGGGGTTTACCACCCCGCTCCCCATCTGCTGGTATTTTTGAAAGCTGTCCTCATCCAGTGCAAGGGGAGAATCAGAAAGCGGAACCGGGCGCTCCTCCCCCATTTCTTCGCCAGGAAAAGCCGCCTTCAAATACAGAAAAACGATATGGCTCAAGAAACAGGAGGCTCCGGCCCCATCCGTCAAAACGTGAAAAACCTCCAACGAGATCTTTTTATGAAAATAGATGACCCGGAATAAAAAACCATTGTCAGAAAACTTATCGATGCGTCGGCAGGGAAAGGCGTTTTCTTCCTTCACCTGGGGCCGGGAAAAGTTTTTTTCAAAATAATACCAGAACAGCCCACGCCGCAGCTTCACCTTAAAGCTCGGCATATCCTCCAAAGCCTGCTCCACCACACCCTGTAAAAGCTCTTTGTCTATCTCACACCGAAGCTTTACCGTAAGGCGGAACACATTCGGCGAAAACCGGTTGGAGATCGCGGGAAATATTTTAGCGGCGTTGTCCAGGCGCCTCCAGTAATACTCCTCTTCCCGATCGGCCACGGCGCTCCCCCCTCTCTTCACAAATACCTGACCAGCTGTCAAACAAAACTGTGCGGCAGCTGAGCAAAGCACGGCCTGCCGCCGTATTTCCAAACAGGCGGCATCACCAGGAAAGCAGCCCGGAGAGAAGATAGTTACATTCCAGGAAGAAATATACCGCCGCTGCGGCCTCAATACCCAGGCAGATTAGAAGATCGAGCCAGTCTTTCCGCCGGATGCTTTGGATCACCAGCACCGCCGGGATCAAAAGCCCCGCGATACCGATCCATTTTGAAAAATTGGGGATCG
>JALELV010000070.1 GCA_022768545.1 Oscillospiraceae bacterium | reverse complement strand
GCCCTCAGTGCTCTGTCTGTGTGATGAAGGATATCTGTGCCCATGCCAAAGAAACAGAGAGGTGAACGCCATGCTCGAACAGTATCTCAGCGCATCCCGTATTCTGACCGGTGCCCGGGCCGATAGCCTGGAAGAGGCGGTGTTGCTCTGCGGAGGGCTGCTGACCACCGATGGGGCGGCCTCCGAGCACTACCCACAGGCCATGCTGGAGACCGTGCGGGAGCTGGGGCCTTATGCGGTGATGGCGCCGAGGGTAGCGGTGCCTCATGCCCGGCCGGACAGGGGAGGGCTTTTTCCCGCCGTGGCTTTGGTTTTCCTGCGGGAGCCCATCCCCTTTGAAAGCTCCAACGGCCCGGTGAGGGTGATAGCGGGCTTCTGCGGCGTGGACGATGAGAGCCATATGGCCCTTCTGTCCGCTCTGATCCCGCTGATCTCCAACCGCGCGCTCCTGGAGAGCGCAGCGGCGGCAAAGACGCCCGAGGAGGTCCTGCTGCGCATCAAAGCGGGGCTTTGACGGCTTCGGGGCGCATCTGCTTTTCCGCGCAGGACGGAAGAGCGAAAAAAAGATAGCCTGTGGCTATCTTTTATGTGCATCCTGCCCACTTTGTGGACAGGCGCTTAAAGATCATAAAACCGTAGGCCGGGAGGCCCACATGGCCGTGCTTCGACGGCGGGGCCTCCTCTGCTGTTTACGTAAAAAGAGAAGCCAGCAAAAAGGCAGCCGCCCGTGAAGGGCGGCTGCCTTTTTGTCGGTAAAAGCGAAGGGCGCGGGAACCGCATGGAAACACAGGCCCGCCGGTGGAGTAAAAGGGGGCGCAATAGCTGTAAAGCAAACTGCCATTACAAGAAAGCCCTCTCAATAACACGCCGCCCGGCCCGGAAAAAAGGAATTACCCGTGGCATTCGCTGAGCAGGCGCTGCTTGATATCCCAAAGCTTGGGGGAGAGATCCACATAATATTTGTGGGGGAACTCGAAGCGCTTGACTTCCTCCCACAACAGGCCGATCTGCTCCTGGCAGTAACGGCGCACCTCGTTTAGGGTGGGAAGCTCATAAACGCACACACCCTTCTCAAAAACCGGCACCAGCATCTTTTTGGCCTCGATATCGGTGAGGGTCTTTTTCTTCCAGGTGGCGTCCGGGTCGAAGATCTGGACGGGGTTCGAGGTGTCCACCGTCTCGTCGAACAGGGTGACATAATCGGCCACCGCCTGCCCGCCGTGGGCCTTGCTGAAAAAGCGGTAGAAAGTTTTAAAGTCGGGGTTTGTGATCTTTTCCACGCTTTCGCTGAGCTTTATTTTCGGGATGGTGGTGCCGTCCTCGTTCTGGATGGCTACCAGCTTGTATACCCCGCCAAAGACAGGGTCGCTCTTGGAGGTGATGAGGTTTTCCCCCACGCCGAACAGGTCCACCTTGGCGCCCTGCACCAGCAGATCCCGGATCAGGTACTCATCCAGAGAGTTGGAGGCTACGATCTTGCAGTCGGGGTACCCTGCCGCGTCCAGCATTTGTCGGGTTTTTTTGGAGAGATAGGCGATGTCGCCGCTGTCGATGCGCACGCCCTTGGGGCGGTACCCCATGGGTCCGAGCACCTCATCGAACACGCGGATGGCGTTGGGAACACCGGAGTGCAGCACGCTGTAGGTGTCGATGAGCAGGGTGCAATTGTCGGGGTAGAGTTCCGCATACCTCCGGAAGGCCTCATATTCGCTGTCAAACATCTGTACCCAGCTGTGGGCCATGGTGCCTACGGCGGGAATATGGTGGTCGCGGTCCGCAATGACGCAGGCGGTGGCATCGCAACCGCCGATATAGGCGGCACGGGCGCCGAGGACGGCGGCGTCGTAGCTTTGGGCCCGGCGGGAACCGAACTCAAAGATGGAGCGCCCCTGGGCGGCGCGCACCATCCGCGCGGCCTTGGTGGCGATGAGAGACTGATAGTTGATGGAAAGCAGCACCATGGTCTCCACCAGCTGGGCCTGGACGACCGGCCCCTTTACCACCACCACGGGCTCGTTGGGAAAGATGGGGGTGCCTTCCGGAACAGCCCAGACGTCACATTCAAATTTAAAATCCTGCAGATACTCCAGAAAAGGTTCGGAGAACATCCCGCGGGAACGGAGATAATCGATATCCTCCTGGGTAAAATGGAGGTTCTTAAAGTAATCCACCAACTGTTCCAAACCCGCGCAGATGGCGTAGCCCGCCTTATCCGGGGTTTTCCGGAAAAACATATCGAACACAGCTATCTTATCCTTCATCCCGTGCTCAAAATAGCCATTGGCCATGGTGATCTCATAAAAATCCACCAGCATGGTAAGGTTGTTGCTTTCACTCCATTGGGTTGCCATAACAGACCCCTCCGTTTTGCCGGGAGACCCGACCTGATTTTAGGTTATACTTATTTTAGTATGGGCGCGGCGGCAGGTAAAATCAAGGGGAAAACCGTATAAATTTTCTGCGATATTGCAAAGAAAAGTGGTGCTTTTGCATGTGGGCTTTTACAGCGGTACCCGAAACGCCCGGGCATTTCCAATCAGATCCCGCCTTTTGTAGTTAAAGAGGAAGAAACAGTCTCCGCCGGCGCCGGTCAGCGGGTCGAAGGGGAAGTGCTCCAGATGGACGAGCTTGTAAAGCTGCTTGGGGTCCTCCGCCTCGCCGGCATATTCCGGCAGATAGGCCTTCCGATGGGCGGGGTCCGCCAGAAAGTCCACCATAGCGGCCCGCCAGGGGGTGTTTTGGTCCTCCATCCAGTCCGGCAGGCGGCGGGGGCGCTGGTGGAGGCAGAGGTCGTACTTGAGGTACCAGGCGAGCTTTTTAAGTTCAGGGTGCCCGTCCTCCCGACAGGCATGATAGAGAAAGTCCCGGCAGTCGTCCAGAGAGCGGTTCATCAGATGCATCCCTTCCCGGATCCACCGGTCGCCCAGGCGTTCGTAAAAGGCAAAGGGAGAGGGCTCCCCCCGCAGCAGCCAGCGCAGGGTGTGGCGGAAGCGCCCGCTGTTATAGTAGCGCTCCACCATCTCCTCCACTCCCTTGAGGCGCAGAAGCTCCGCGTATTCCAGAGCGTCGGTGGAGAGGATCTCATAGGGCGGCTCCTCCCGGCAGAGAAGGCTCAGCTCCCGCCGCCGCGCATATAGGCCGGAACCGCGCAGCAGCTTTAAAAAGCCCAGCTGAAACTGCTCCGGCTCCAAGCGGTATACATCGTTAAAGGAGCGGGCGAAGGAGCGGTAGTCCTCGTGGGGGAGCCCCGCGATAAGGTCCAGATGCCGGTGGACACGGGCGCCGTCGATCTGCTTTACCAGCCGGGAGAGACGGTCAAAATTTCCCCGGCGGCAAACCTCCGCCAATGTGGCGGGGTTTGTGGACTGCACCCCGATCTCCAGCTGAAAGAGCTCCGGGCGAAGGGAGGAGAGGAAACTTACCGTCTCCCCGTCCAAAAGCTCCGCTTCGATCTCGAAATGAAAGTTCGTCACGCCGTTGTCGTGATCCCGCAGATAGGTCCAGATGGCCAGCGCGCGCTGTTTGTCGCAGTTAAAAGTGCGGTCGATGAATTTGACCTGGGGAACCTTCGCGTCCAGAAAGATCTGCAGCTCTTTCAGGGCCTTTTCAAGGGGGACAAAGCGCACCCCGGGCTGAACAGAGGAAAGGCAGTACTGGCAGCGGAAGGGGCACCCCCGGCTGGATTCGTAATATTTGATCTTTCCCTCGGCGTCGGAGAGGTCCTTTTCATAGGGGAAGGGGAGAGAGGCCAGGTCAAAGGGCGGGGAATCCGGCGTGGAGACGGCCTTGCCGTCCCGCCAAAAGGTGAGCCCCGGCCCATCGGGCGTCTGCCCCTCCGTCAGGCTGCGGAGCAGGTGGTAAAAAGCCTCCTCCCCCTCGCCGCGGATGATATAGTCCGCGGCGGGCATGGAGCGCAGCAGTGCTTCGCTCTCGTAGCTTACCTCCGGCCCGCCCAGCACCACTGTGCAGCCGGGCAGGATCTTTTTGACCTCCGGCAGCAGACGGCGCACCAGGGAAATATTCCAGATATAGCAGGAAAACCCCAGCAGCTGCGGGCGTCGGCGGAAGATCTCATCGAGGATCAAGTCGGGGTGATTGTTGATGGTGAGCTCCAAAAGATCGATATCAAAGCTCCCCCTGGCGTCGGCATATTTTTTAAGATAGCGGACGGCGGGGCAGGTGTGGATAAATTTGGCGTTGATGGCGGTCAGCAGCGTTTTCATATGGTCTCTCCCTTGCGGCTTTTAAAAGATGCCCCGGAAAAGGGCCGTTTGAAAGGCGGGCCTTTGGCGCGGGGCCGTACCGCCATTATAACACAAAGCCCTGTAAAAACGACAGGGCTCGGGCACCTTTTTGAGCCCTGCGGCAGAGTAGGGCATGGATGACGTTGGGTACCGCCCAAAAAGCCCTCTGCGTGTTTGATTTTGGGGCGGAGATTCGCTATAATATTTTCAGACGGCAGATTTATCGAAAAAGCGAAAAATACAGAGGAAAGCCGGTATTGGAGGGCAAAGCGATGGAGAGAAAAAAAGCGGGCGGAGGGATGATGTTCCTTATTTCCTTCTGCGCGATCCTTTTGGTGTGCGCGGTGGGAGCCGTTTTGGTGATGACCATGGGGCAGGACGCCGAGGTGATGTCCTCCCGGGAGGACGGGGGAGAGGAAGGCTCTCAAAGCGGCGTTCCGGCGGCGCCCGGTGTGGACGTCAACGCCGTGCTTCTCTCCGAAGAGGAGCCGGAGAAATATAACCCTGAGGGCTTTGTGCAGTATCAGATCAATGCCCTGCCGTTTTTCTCCTCGGGCTCGCAGGCGGGGACGCTGATGATCTCCAGCAGCGCCGCCAATGTAGACCGTATCCGGGTGGAGATCACCCTGGAAGAGGACGACAGGAGCGTCTACCAGTCCGATTTTATTTTGCCGGGCTATGGCATCCCCACGGCAAAGCTTGCGGTAAAGCTTCGGGACGGCGTTTACCCCGCTATTGCCACCATACGGGTGTACGACGCCGACGGGCAGGAGTACCCGGATGTTCTGAAAGAGGCGCTTACCCTCTGCATAGGGGTATCGGAGGAGGAGTGACCCGGTGCTGACGAAAGGAGAGGTTTCGTGCCTGCTTTTGTGACCCACTCCCTTTTTGGGGAGGATGTGTTTGCCCGGGTAAAAGACCCGGGCCTTTTCCGCCTGCTCGCCGGGCACCGCGCCGCGTTTGAGTGGGGGCTCCAGGGGCCAGACCTGCTGTTTTACCACGGGGCGGTCTTTTCCGAAAACCGCCTTCCGGGCTACGGAAACCGGATGCACGACGAAAAGACGGCGCGCCTGTTTGAGACGGCGTCCCGCTATCTGGCCGGGGAACGGGGCAGGCCGGGCTTTGAGGAGGCCCTTGCCTACACCATGGGTTTCTGCTGCCACTATGCCCTGGACCGGGAGACCCATCCCTTTATTTTCTGCCGTCAGGCGGAGATAGCCGCCCTATGTCCCTGGCGCTCCTACTCCGGGGTGCATTATCGTCTGGAAAGCGACATCGACAGCGCCCTACACTGGGAGAAAAAGGGTACACCGGTGCAGCGGTTTTCCTTTGGAAAAAAATTTCGGGCCGGCCGGGAGACAAAAGACGCTGTGGCCCGCTGGTACCGGCATGTGCTGAGGCAGGTGTACGGCCTTTCGGTGCCTCTGCGGGAGATATCCGCCTGTTTTGAGGATACGCTTATCACCCTTCGCTTCCTGCTGGAACCCACGGGGAAAGCGGCGCTGCTTCTGACGCGGGGGGCCGACCGCCTTTTGGGGAAACATGCCCACATCGAGGGGCATGCCCGCCTGGCGCGTCCGGAGGGGGACCCGCTCAATTTAAAGCACCGCCCCTGGTGCCACTTGGGCCGGCCGGGGGAAGAGCGGACAGAGAGTTTCCCCGAGCTTTATCAAAAAGCAGAAGGGGAAGCCCTTGCGCTGATGGATCGGATGCTGGGCGCCGCGCTGGGGAGGGCGCCATGGCCCTGCGGGCCCATGCCGTCTTTTTCGGAGGGGGACCCGGAGCTTTGAGCCGCCGGGGAGGGAGCAAAGGACAGCTTGACAAAACCGCTTTTGGCGGGTAAGATAAAAGCGATTTGAATACCAAAACAGCCATGATGGGGAACTGTCGTACCAGCCCCCCTTTCAGAGAGCCGCCGGAAGGTGTAAGGCGGTAAGGGAGGTACGGCTTCTCACCTCCGGAGCTGAAACG
>JALELV010000031.1 GCA_022768545.1 Oscillospiraceae bacterium | reverse complement strand
CCGAGCTTATTTCCGTAAACTCAGGATACAGCGGGGTTATTCCATGGCCCACGGCGGAAGAGGGTAAAAAGCAATAACGTTCGGAACGTGAAAGATCGACCATCTGCGCAAAGGAGCTCCCGAACGGCTTGAAAACCTTTCCGCCGTTCCCTTCGAATCCCTTCCTCTTTCATTGCATAAGCAAAAAAGCGCCCTTATAGGGTACTTTTTTGTTTGGCGCAGAGAAAGGGATTCGTCCGGCGGCACTGGGACAGTGCCGCCGCCAGCCCGGGGAACTAAAAAAACGTCCACCGGACGCTTTTTTGCCTCGCTGCGCTCCACCGTTCCCTTCGAATCCCTTCCTCTTTCATTACATAAACAAAAAAAGCACCCTTATAGACGGGTGTCCGTAAAACAGTTAACCCTCCGTATGGTATAGAACATACGGAGGATTTGCTTACGTCCAATCCTCAAACCTACTGGCGGCAAACGGTTTGTCAAAACCGTTCGCGGACGGCAAGTACACAGGGGATAGCCCCTTTAGCGGCGCAAGGGGGTGTAGCCACCTTGACGGAACGAAGTGACGCAGCATTCGAGGTCAAGCAGTTTTCTTCTGCCGACCGGGAATGAAACTCCACAGGACGCACGATACTCCCGTTAGGAGAGTATAGAAGTGCGCCCTTTAGTTCCTAAAGGGATTTTTCGGTTGCTTATCTCCTCGACAAATCGGAATTTTACTTCTCAAATAATTTCAAAAATCGCTTGTCATTGAAGTTCCTTTACGGCATCCGCATCCGGCCCTGCTACCATCAGAAAATCGCGGATTGCGCTTATTCATTCGACTGCTTCTATTGCCTTAGCACAGTTTAGCCAAAATGCTTTCTATTTCATCTGCCGTCACGCCATTTGCGATTAAGTATTCTCGAAAGCCTCCATATTTCGATTTAAGCTGATCGATAAATTCTGTCATATATCGTTCGCTTGGGATCACTATTTTCATGTCTATCTCTGGAAAATTCTTATGTATCAATTCGAATCTTTCTTTGTTGTATGTTTTCGTCATCATATAGTCATAGACAATGTCATCCTCAGATACGCCGCACAATCCCAATAGAACAGCACATACGACACCGGTACGGTCCTTTCCGGCAGTGCAGTTTATCATCACACCGTGGGATGCTGATGCGATCGACTGAAACACCTGAACCATGTTTTTGCTTTGGGCAATATTCATATAGGTTTTGCTGACAACATCGACACTTTCCGGTATTCCACTGCCTTCATCAATCGGGATATTGATGTACACAAAGCCTTCCTTGTCAGCAAATCCGCTGGGTTTCTTCAGCACGTCTTTTTTACCCCGCATATCAATGATTGTAAGTATATTATGCTTTTTTAATAAACTGATATCGTTATCAGAAGGGTAGTTTTGAACGTCGCTCCTTAATATTTTCCATGATTTTAAGCGTTTTCCGCAAAGCTCACTTTGATAACCGCCGAGGTCACGGGTATTCAATGTCGTTTCTAATAGTGATTTTGGAAATGCCATATTATTAGCTCCAAATTCCAGTTTATCTTGCACTTTTATAAATATATTTTAGCAGAAAATTATGAAGAAATCTACCGTTAGGATAAGACCGCCCGAATATATTTGGCTCGGGCGGTCTCGGTATCAATCATAAATCAGTTCAAACTTCACGATAGCTTCCGCTTGTGCCTTGCAAGCGTTCATCTGCCGTACCCATCCCATTTGGTTTTCGGCTTTCAGCTTTTCGGTCACGCCGTTTCGCTTTGCCAGCTCCGGCACGATCAGCTCCATGCGGTTTCGTGCCGCTTCGTCAATCTCGGCACAATGCTTCCTTACGCACACCCAGCTATTCCTCCGGGTTCTTTACCATGTGCTGTTCTATTATTCTTTTTCGAACATATCTTTCCCAACGCCGCACAGAGGGCAGACAAAATCGTCCGGGACATCTTCCCATTTGGTGCCGGGCGCAATTCCGCCGTCAGCATAGCCTTCCGCTTCATCATAAATAAAACCACAGACAGAGCAAACATATTTTTCCATTTTAAATATCCTCCCTGATTTTTATTTTTTGTGTGGACCGCATAAACCGGTCCGCTGAAAGCCGCTGTCAAGTTCAGAAGCGGCCAAGCGGCTTCTGAACTAATAATACAGCATAGGTATAGTTTTGTAAAGCAGTTTTTGATCATTTTAACATTTTTTTCAAATACTGCCCGGTATAGGATGACGGATAGGCAGCCACCTCTTCCGGCGTGCCGCAAACAACAACTTCTCCGCCTTTATCTCCCCCATCCGGCCCAAGGTCGATCAGGTAATCAGCCGTTTTGATCACGTCGAGATTATGCTCAATGACGACGATCGTGTTGCCGCCATCTACCAGCTTCTGCAATACCTCAATGAGTTTATGGACATCCGCTGTGTGGAGGCCTGTAGTCGGCTCATCTAAAATATAAATAGTCCTTCCGGTGGATTTTTTGCAGAGTTCCGATGCCAGTTTGACCCGCTGGGCCTCGCCACCGGAAAGAGTGGTGGCAGCCTGCCCCACCTTGATGTAGCCGAGCCCTACGTCGCAGAGGGTTTGAAGTTTGCGCTTGATTTTGGGAATGCTGTCGAAGAAGGCAACGCTCTCCTCCACGGTCATTTCCAGGACGTCGTAAATACTTTTGTCCTTATATTTTACCTCCAGAGTCTCCCGGTTATACCTCTTTCCCTTGCACACCTCACAGGGAACAAAAATATCGGGGAGAAAATGCATCTCTATTTTGATAATGCCATCTCCCTCACAGGCCTCGCAGCGCCCGCCCTTCACGTTAAAGGAAAACCGGCTGGAGGTGTAGCCCCGCATTTTTGCCTGGTTGGTGCGGGCAAAAAGATCCCGGATGTCGGTAAATACGCCGGTGTATGTGGCTGGATTGGAGCGCGGGGTGCGGCCAATAGGCGCCTGATTGATGTCGATGACCTTATCCAAATAAGAGATGCCACGCATATCCTTGTGCTTTCCCGGACGTGTGCGGGCGCGGTTAAGGTCTCCGGCCAGGCGTTTGAACAGCACCTCATTGACCAGGGAGGATTTTCCGGAGCCGGAAACTCCCGTTACAGCGGTAAAAGTTCCCAGGGGAATCTTTACATCGACATTTTTCAGGTTGTTCTCCGCGGCACCCAAAATTTCCAGGAAATTCCCATTTCCCTTTCGGCGGGTCTCAGGGATCTCCACCTTCTTTTCACCGCTCAGGTACTGTCCGGTGATCGACTCCTTGCAGTTGATGATATCCTGCAGGGTGCCGGCGCAGACCACCTCTCCGCCGTGTATCCCGGCGCCGGGCCCAATATCGACGATATAATCAGAGGCGCGCATGGTGTCCTCGTCGTGCTCTACAACGATCAGAGTGTTTCCAAGGTCGCGCAGACGCTTCAAGGTGGCGATCAGCTTGTCGTTATCTTTTTGATGCAGGCCAATACTGGGCTCATCCAGGATGTAGAGAACACCCACCAGAGAAGAACCAATTTGAGTGGCAAGCCGGATGCGCTGGCTTTCTCCGCCGGAAAGTGTGCTGGCGGATCTGGAAAGCGTCAGGTATTCCAGACCGACATTTTTTAAAAAGCCAAGACGGCTGCGGATCTCTTTGAGGATCTGGTGGGCGATCATCTCCTCCCGGGGGCTGAGCTGCAGCCCATCCAGGAATTCCAGCGCCTGGATCACCGACATCCGGCAGAACTGTGAGATGTTGATCCCGCCTACCAGCACGGAGAGGATCTCTTTTTTCAGGCGGTCTCCGTGGCAGTCCGGGCAGGGCTCCGCGCTCATCAGCGTTGCGATATCGTTGCGGATCCATTCGCTGCTGGTGCTACGGAACCGGCGTTCCAGGTTGACGATCACCCCTTCAAAGTCGGTCAGGAAAGTGTTCCCGCTCAAGTACCCCGCTTCCCGATGGACCTTGATCTTTTCTCCGCCGTTCCCGTAAAAGACGATGTCCTTGACTTTTTGCGGCAGCTCTTCAAAAGGGGTGTCGAGGCTGAAGCCATAATGTGCGGAGAGTGCTTCAAAATAGGACTGCACCAGCCCGCCCTCCGCAAAATACCAGCCGCTGGCCCGAATACAGCCGCCGCGGATGGAAAGAGAGGGATTTGGCACCACAAGGGCAGGGTCCACCTTCATAAAAACGCCCAGGCCTGTGCACTTTTCACAGGCCCCCAGAGGGTTATTAAAGGAGAACATGCTGGGGGCCAGCTCCTCTATGCTGACTCCGTGCTCCGGGCACGCATAGTTCTGGGAGAAGAGCATCTCCTCCCCGTCCACTACATCCACGATGACGACCCCGCCGGAGATCCCGACGGCGGTCTCCAGAGAATCATTTAAACGAGATTTGATCTCCTCCTTGATCACCAGACGGTCCACCACGACCTCGATGGAGTGCTTTTTGTTTTTTTCCAGCTTGATCTCTTCGGAAAGGTCATAGATGTTTCCATCCGCACGCACCCTTACATAGCCGGAGCGCTTGACGCCCTCCAGCTCCTTTTTGTGCTCGCCTTTTCTTGCCCGCACCAGCGGCGCCAGTATCTGGACCCGGGTGCCCTGAGGAAGCTGCATGATCTGATCCACCATCTGGTCTACCGTCTGCTGCTCGATGACGCGGCCGCAGACCGGACAGTAGGGGATTCCGATACGGGCATAGAGCAGGCGGAGATAATCATAGATCTCAGTTACCGTTCCCACCGTGGAACGGGGGTTTTTGGAGGTCGTCTTCTGGTCGATGGAAATAGCGGGAGAAAGCCCCTCGATGTAATCCACATCCGGCTTTTCCATCTGCCCCAAAAACATCCGGGCGTAGGAAGAAAGGCTCTCCACATAACGGCGCTGACCATCCGCATAGATGGTGTCAAATGCCAGAGAGGATTTGCCGGAGCCGGAGAGACCGGTAAATACGATGAACTTGTCACGGGGCAGCTCGATGTCGATATTCTTCAGGTTGTGCTCTCTGGCTCCCTTGATGATAATTTTATCCTTTGCCAATTGGGATTCCTCCAAAACTATTTTTCTTCCTTCAGTTTTTTGATCTTATCGCGCAGATAGGCGGCGTGCTCAAACTCCAGCAGTTTGGCGGCGTTTTTCATCTCTGCCGTCAGCTTTGTGATCATCGCCTCCCGCTCCCGTGCGTTCATGCGTTTGCCGGAGCGCCTGTTGGTGCTTTCGCGGGTGGAGATCTCCAAAATCTCCCGCACATCTTTGACAATGGTTTTGGGGACGATGCCGTGCTCCCTGTTATATGCCTGCTGAATGGCACGGCGGCGTTCTGTTTCCCGAATGGCCCGCTCCATGGAACCTGTGACCGTATCCGCGTACATGATGACTTTTCCTTCGGCGTTTCGCGCCGCGCGGCCGATAGTCTGGATCAGCGAGGTCTCGGAGCGCAGGAAACCTTCTTTGTCGGCGTCCAAAATGGCCACCAATGATACCTCCGGAATATCCAGGCCCTCCCGAAGCAGGTTGATTCCCACTAAGACGTCAAACTCTCCCAAACGAAGGTCCCGGATGATCTCCATCCGCTCGATCGTATCGATATCGTGGTGCATATACCGCACCCGTATCCCCATATTTTCAAAGTAAGCAGTCAGGTCCTCTGCCATCTTTTTGGTCAGGGTGGTGACAAGCACCCGCTCTTTCTTCTCCGCCCGGGTATGGATCTCGGAGAGCAGGTCGTCGATCTGTCCCTCTACCGGACGCACCGATATCTCAGGGTCTATCAGCCCGGTGGGACGGATGACCTGCTCTACCTGCTGCGTGCTGTGCTCCTGCTCAAAGGGCCCCGGGGTGGCGCTGACATACACCACCTGGTTGATCTTTCCGTAAAACTCATCGAAGTTGAGGGGTCGGTTGTCCAGAGCAGACGGAAGGCGGAAGCCGAAATCGATCAGATTTTTTTTGCGCCCCGCATCCCCTGCGAACATACCGCGCACCTGGGGAAGGCTGACATGAGATTCATCCACAAACATCAAAAAATCATCTTTGGGAAAATAATCCATCAGCGTATAGGGACAGGAGCCGGGGGCCCGGCCGGAGAGGATACGGGAATAGTTTTCGATCCCCTTGCAGAACCCGATCTCCGCCAGCATCTCCAGGTCGTAATGGGTGCGCTCCTCAATGCGCTGTGCCTCAATCAGCTTGCCGCGTTCTTTAAAATAGGCTACCTGCCGGTCGCATTCTTCCTGGATCTCCTGCAGGGCGGCAAACATCTTGTCCTTTGGAACGATATAGTGAGAGGCCGGGTAAATGGCCGCATGGGAGACCACATTTTTCAGCTCTCCGGTCAAGGTATTGATCTCACTGATGCGGTCTACCTCGTCCCCGAAGAATTCCACCCGGATGGCGGTGTCTCCGGAATAGGAGGGAAAAATTTCCACTACGTCTCCCCTCACCCGAAACTTATTGCGCACAAAGTTGATGTCGTTGCGCTCATACTGCAGCTCCACCAGCTTGTGAAGCAGCTCATCCCGGTTTTTGGTCATCCCCTGCCGCAGAGAGATCACCATATTTTTATAATCGATGGGGTCTCCCAGGCTGTAAATGCAGGAAACGCTTGCCACGATGATCACGTCGCGGCGCTCCCCCAGGGCCGCTGTGGCGGAATGGCGCAGCTTTTCTATCTCATCATTGATGGCACTGTCCTTTTCAATATAGGTATCGGTCTGGGCAATATAGGCCTCCGGCTGATAATAATCATAATAAGACACAAAGTATTCCACTGCATTTTCGGGGAAAAACTCTTTGAATTCGCTGCATAGCTGCGCGGCCAGGGTTTTGTTGTGGGCCAGGATCAGCGTGGGCTTGTTGACCCGCGCGATCACGTTGGCCATGGTAAAGGTTTTACCGGAACCGGTTACTCCCAGCAAGGTCTGCTCCCGGTCCCCGGCAAGGATCCCCTCCACCAGCTTATCGATGGCCTGAGGCTGATCTCCGGTGGGCTGATAAGGTGCAACCAGTTTAAAACGGTCCGGCATGATACCGCCTCCCATCTGTTTTGCGGTTGATATATCTTTTTCAGAGTAAAAGAACGTAGGTTCTTAAGCCAGCTTTCAATATACCACAATTTAAAATATTTTACAACTCCCCAAATGGAAAAAACAGGGGATTTTCCATAGGAGATGCCCTCCCGCGGGAAAACCCGGAGCCCAGGCGGCTAACCTTTAAAACGGAGCCGATAGGAGCAGCGGCGGCAGAGCTCTTCGGTAAGTTTTCGCCGCTTAAGGCCCTCCAGCATTTCCTGCGCGCGTTTTCCCTGCAGGATCTCTTCCAGAGGTTGTGAAAACAGGTTGCCAAGCTCGATCACGCCAGAGGAATCCAAGCAGCAGGGCGTCACCGTGCCGTCAGCCAAAACCGCTATCTGCTTTCGCAGCCCTTGGCACAGCCCGGCATCCGAGATATGAGGCATGCTCAGAGAAGGCCATTCAAATTCCTCCTCCCAATGCAGAAAAATGCCCGGAGCCAGCGGGACGCTCCGGCGGAAAGCGGAGGTGCTGCTCAAAGAATAAGGCAGAGCAAACGCTTTTTCCAGCTTCTGTGTCAAAGCAGCGGTGTCATCGTCCGCCGTTCTCTCGCTGCTCAGGTTCCAAAGGCGAAGCACAACATATTTTTGTCCCTCCGCCTTTTGGCAGAAACGAAGGACCTCATTCAGGTAATTTTCCGCAAAGGCTCGGTCCCGGCCGGACAAGCTGTGAAGCGAGAGGTTTACCTGGCGCACGGAACCGCTGGACAGCAGCAGCTCCGACTGTTCCTTTAGCAGGGTCCCGTTGGTGGTGATATGCACCTGAAAGCCCTCATCTTCACAGAGCTTTAAAAAATAGGGCAGGTCCGGGTGCAGCAGAGGCTCGCCCTTTACGTGAAAATACAGATATTTCGTACATCCTTTCAGCTCTGCTATAATATGGTCAAATTCGCCGCGGCTCATGCGGCGGGGCGGGCGTGTGACTGCAGAGCAAAAAGGGCAGGACAGGTTGCAGATATTTGAGATCTCAAGATAGACGCGTCCCAGTTCCATAACAGGCTCCTTTCAAAAGCGCTGCTTGTCATCTGTATATAAGGGGGCAAAGTGATTCCCTGACAGGCGCATTACCTCTTATACACGAACGGTATTATTATACCATAAAACAGATCATTTTTCTCCTGTATTTTCCAGTGGTGAAATGGCAACGAGGAGAAACAATAATGATCAAGGAGGTGAACGGAACCATGAAAACAGAAAACAAGGCTTTGAACCGGGGAAAAACATCCAACCGGGACAAAGTCATGCAGGTAGTGGCAGCCATGGTGGACGAGGGCTCTTTGAAAACAGACCCACAGGGCAGCTATACCGGGAAGCCAAAAGAGCCGCTGGAGATACCCGTTCAGGACGCAGATGATCTTTAATCAGGCTTTTCAATGAAAAAGCGTCCCAACTTGTAAAGATAAAAAGCTTTACAAGTTGGGACGCCTTTGTTTCCGGTTTTCCCCTGTTATCTGTCTTTGACTGTGCTTAGGATCATACATTTGCCTCTTGTTCCGGATCCGGTTCCTCCGGAACGGAAGCTTCCGTATCCTCCGGGCCGGGAACTGCCGGCTCTTCCTCTTCGGGGAGCATCTCCTCTGCATCTGCCACGTCCTCATCTTCCTGACAGCAAGTGATATCTACCTTTTTTGCCATTTTTTCCGGGCTTAGGTTCATGGCGAAACTGTTGTCCAGGTAGAGGTCAAAGTTTTTTTGGTTGGTATCACCGTGGAAAGAAACTCTGGAAAGAGGGATCTTGGCGCTCTGCATTTTACGGAGCACAGGGAGGGCATCCTTCACAAAGCTCTCGGCGCTGTCGTACTCCCCGCTGAGATAACAGGAAAGGGAGAGATAGTCTGCCGCAGTCAGAGTCTCCACGGTTATCTGTTCCGGATGGGCGGTATAGCGAAGTTTCAAATTCATATCAAGGGAATAGATATTGTCAAAGCCGGAGAGTTTTTCCCCATAGACCTGATACAGTTTGTCCCGCAGCTCACTTTCACGGTTGTGCCGGGAGGGGCCAAAATACTGGCTCCCCATGGGGATCACCGACATGGCAAGGCTTGCCCCGATGAGGACAATACAGACGAACCCGCTGAGAAAATCGTACTTAAGCTGTCTGCTTTTCCGCAGAAAATACTGGATCAGGATCTCGACGCCTAAAACAATCAGAATGACCGGCGAAAACTGCAGAATGCTCAGGTACTCCACATTCGGGAAAAGGAATCCGGCAAGCAGGAGCCCTCCAAAACAGATCAGCGCCATGCCCATGGTGATGGTGCCTACCCTCCTCCCCTGGTCAGGAACGGGGGCCGGATTGTAAACCGGAGCCGGGCTTTCCTCCGCAGGCACGTTTGTGTTTTCAAATTCAGTTGGATTCATCATGGTCCTCCCCCTTGTATTCAGTAAAATCGGCAAGATCCTCTGCTTTTGTTTCTTTTTTGCGGATCAGCCGGATTCCCAGAACGATGATAACGATGGCCAGCACCAGAGTAGGCAGCCTGCGGATGGTTCCATACACCCATTCCGGCAGCGGAAACTCGTAAAGATAGGGCGAGATCACATTGGCAAAGGTGAGATAAAGCCCCAAAAGGATACACCCTGTTCCCACCAGTACGTGACGCCGCCGCATCTGGGGCTTCCATTCCCCTACCAGCAGCTGGCTCAGCTGTCTGCCAAACTGGTTATCCACCTGACGGATATACTCATAATGGCAGAGCCTTAAATTCATGGCGTCGAAGAAGGAGTAGAACCACAGCACCGGCAGCAGGAAAAACAGGAAGCCGAGGTTCAGCCAGGAAGCGACAAAGATCACCGCCCAGAAGGAGGTCAGCAGAGTGGTCCCCTTTTTCATGGCGCCCAGGTACATGTGCCCACACCCGGGCATAAAGGAGAAGAGAAAGGTCAGAAAATCATTTTTTTTCATGGGATAAAACTCCTTTCAGGTCAAAGTCGTGAAAGAGATCATAAATTCCATCGGCAATTTCCCCGGTCCACCGGGAGGTGCTTTCTGAGATCTGAGAAGTGGAACGATTCAATCCGTCGATCCATTTTTCCTGGGTCACATTCTCGCCAATGGTAAAGACGCCGGTCACCCAAAAGACCAGGGCAAACCCGGCCGCCGTCACCATGGCGGCATAGCGGTTGAGGAACAGACGCCTTGCCTGCTGGCGGATCCTGCGGAAAACTCCCGGCCGGATGAGATCCGGGGCATCCATCAGAATGTCGCCGCAGAGAAGCTCGCTGTAACGCAGGGTGCAGCTGTCACAGAAGGAAAGGTGCTCTGCCGCCTCAAAACGCTCCAGTTCGCTTAGCTCTCCGGAGATCAGCATCTGCAGCCCCGCATCGGTCAGGTGGCCGGAGTGGTCAAATAATTCTTTTTTCATCAATGCTTCCCTCCTTCAGCAGCTGCTGGAGTATGATTTTTGCCCGGTAGATCTGGGTCTGCACCGTTTTTTTGGGCCGCTTTAGAATTTTTGCAATTTCGTCCGTATTTTTCTGTTTCAGGAAATACAGGTCGGAAACTTTTTGGTAAGGCTCCTTCAGGGCCCGGATAAGCCCGGCGATCTTTTCCCCGCCTTCCTTTGAGACGTAGATCTCGTCCGGGGACCTCTCCAATGGGATGTAACGCTCCTCAGTACTGTCAAAATCCAACTGGACCCTTCGCACATAAGCGCTTTTCAGGTAGTCCTTTGCCTTGTTGGCGGCAATGCGGGTGAGCCAGGGCTTGTAGTTGTCCCCCTGATAATCGTCGATATGCCGGTAGGCAGCCAAAAATGTTTCCTGGGTCAGGTTCTGGGCCTCTCCAAAATCCCGGACCATCTGATAACATACGGTGAACACAAGCTTTTCATAACAGGTGACAAGGTCGCTGAATTTTTCGTCTGTCATGCTTCTGCGTTCACCTCCCATCCCTGTTCCGGAGAGCTCCGTTTTGTTGTTTCACCCATAAAACGAAACGGAGATCTTTTTGTCTTCAAGGCCCTGCGTCTTTTTTATATTTCTTTTGTTTCGGGCGGCTTTGCTCAAGCATCCGGCTTTCTTTTGGGCTCAAAGCGGCTTCGATGGAAACGCTTTGGCCACGGATGTAAAAACGATGCCCGGGCCGCTTTCCTGTTATTATACCACGGCTTTGCCTCTGCCGCCGCTTTTTCGGCGCGATAACTGCCGGAACGCTCTGCGATTTCGGAAAATTGTTTTTTCAAAAAGCCGTTGACAAACCGCTTCAAAAAGGATATAGTAAACCTCGCAAAGTCAGTTTGCAAAATAAAATATCAGGGGTGCTGGGTTTTCCCGGCTGAGAACAGAGAAGTCTGTAACCCTTATACCTGATCTGGATAATGCCAGCGTAGGAAGCAAAGCCCTTGTAAAAGGGTTCAAATGCCGTCTTTTTCACGCCGTGGTGTTTTCCACGGCGTGTTTTATTTTGTGCGGCTGGCCTCTCCGGCCGGATAAGCATCCCGCGCCGGAAACAATAATCTTGTCCGCTTTCTGGCTGACAGGGCCGCTTTCAGGCGGCCCTTCCCGGCACAGCGGCAGAAGGAGTGTCTTACAATGCAAAAGACCAACAAAACCCGTATTTTAGTGGAATGTGCCCTGATGGTAGCTTTGACCGTGGTGCTGGACCTCATCCCCATGCCCAGTTGGCCCAACGGAGGCTCTGTTACCATCGCCATGGTGCCCATCGTTTTTCTCTCCTACCGGCATGGCAGCCGGTGGGGGCTGCTCGCCGGGTTTGCCTATTCTCTGGTGCAGATGATCACCGGCTTTTACGCGCCGCCCGCCCCTACCCTTTTAAGCCTTGCCCTGACGATTCTTTTGGACTATGTTCTTGCCTTTACTCTGCTGGGCGCCGCCAACTTCTTTGCAGGGTTTTTCCACAAAAAAATTGTCGGCTACACGGTGGGAGCGCTGGCGGTCACCTTTATCCGCTTCTGCTGCAGTTTCCTTTCCGGCTGGCTGATTTGGGACAGCTATGCTCCGGAGGGGCAGCCCGCCTGGTTTTATTCCCTTACCTACAACGGCGGGTATATGATCCCCAACATGTTTATCACCGCTCTTCTTATCTGCCTTCTGTGCCTGATGATCGACCCTGTCACCCTGAGAAGACCGGTGAGCGCCGTCCGAAAAGCGAACTGATTTTTATTGCTTTGCCGCGGGAAGCGGCAAAAGCGGTCCTGTATGAATTTTAAAGCGTGCACCGCTGAAAATTATTTTGGTGCCCCGGAGCTGAAGGCAGGCAGAACAGACGAAGAAGAGCTGAGAGAGACCGAACCGGACTCTCTCAGCTCTTTTTTGCGTTGTTGACGCCCGGGCTTCAGCTCTGTATGTTTACGATGAATCGTTCGTCGTAATCACAGTAGAGCCGGTCGCCTTTTTGATAGTTTCCCGCGAGGATGCCTTCTGCAAGGGTGTCTTCAATATCCTCCTGAATGGCTCTGCGGAGCGGCCTGGCCCCATAGGAGCTCTGAAAGCCCCGGCTTGCCATTTCCCGGGCTACCCTGCTGCTGAACTCCGCTTCGATCCCCAGGCTGCCCAGCCGTGCGGAAAGCTCTGTGAGCATATTTTCTGCAATAGCGGTAATTTCTTCCCGGGAAAGATAATGAAAAATGATGATCTCGTCGATGCGGTTGAGGAATTCCGGTCGAAAGCTTTTTTTGAGTTCTCCCATGACGATCTGCTCCGTCTCTCTTTCCCGGCGTTCCGCTTCACCGGAAGCAAAGCCCAGGGGGCGCCCGGAGGCGATCTCCCGGGCGCCGATGTTGGAGGTCATGATAAGAATACAGTTTTTAAAATCCACCTGTCTGCCCGCCGCGTCGGTGAGGATACCGTCCTCCAAAATTTGGAGCATGAGGTTAAACACGTCGCAGTGCGCCTTTTCAATCTCATCAAAGAGCACGACAGAAAAGGGCCTTTGCCTAACTTTTTCCGTCAGCTGTCCCCCTTCCCCGAAGCCGACATACCCCGGGGGAGAGCCGATGAGCCGGGAGACGGAATGACGCTCCATATATTCCGACATATCGATCCGTATCATGGCTTTTTCATCGGCGAACAGCGCCTCGGCCAGGGCCTTGCTCAGCTCGGTTTTCCCCACACCGGTGGGGCCTAAAAATAAAAAGGACCCGATGGGCCTTTTGGGGTCTCCCAGCCCCACCCGGCTGCGGCGGATGGCCCGCGAGATCGCCTGCACGGCCCGGTCCTGCCCAATCACCCTTCGGTGAAGAGTTTCCTCAAGGTGCATCAGGCGAACGCTTTGTTCTTCTGTCAGCCGGTTGACATCGATACCGGTCATGGAGGCGACAAGCTCTGCGATATGGTCGGGCAGCAGCTCCGGAGTCTGTTCCAGCTGGCGCTGCTTCCATTCTCCGGTACAGAGGGCCAGCTGTTCCCGGCACTGAAGTTCCCGGTCCCGGATCTGGGAAGCCTGCTCAAAATCCTGCCGGGATACCGCTGATTCCTTTTCTTCCCGCAGCAACCGGGCGGAGTTTTCCAGAGCCCGGCATTCCTCCGGCGGGGTGAAATCCTTCAGCCGCAGTCGGGCTGCCGCTTCGTCGATCAGATCGATGGCTTTATCCGGGAGACGGCGCTCCGGCAGATACCGGGAGGAGAGCTTTACCGCGGCTTCTATGGAAAGGTCGGAGATCCGCACCCGATGGTGTTTTTCATAGCGCGGACGCAGCCCCTGCAGGATCTCCAGAGCTGTTTCGGGCAGCGGTTCCTCCACTTCAACGGTCTGAAAACGCCGTACCAGCGCCGGGTCCTTCTCCAGGTGCTTTCGGTATTCGTCCCGGGTGGTAGCCCCAATCAACTGCAGTGTTCCCCGGGCAAGCCGTGGCTTTAAAATGTTGGCGGCGTCTATGGCGCCTTCCGCCGCTCCGGCGCCGATGATGGTGTGTATCTCGTCGATAAACAGGATCACATTCCCGGCCTCTTCCACCTCTTCCAGGCAGATGCGTACCCGGTCTTCAAACTCGCCGCGGAATTTGGTGCCCGCCACCATGGCGGCAAGGTCAATGGAGATCAGCCGCTTTCCCTTTAAAAGCTCCGGTACTTCCCCTTCCGCCAGGTCCAGGGCCAGGCTTTCCACCACCGCGGTTTTCCCGACGCCCGCCTCGCCCACCAGGCAAGGGTTATTTTTCCCCCGGCGGCAGAGGATCTGAATTATACGGGCGACCTCCTTTTCCCGGCCAATCACCGGGTCAAGCTTCCCCTCCCGGGCGAGGCTTGTAAGATCCCGGCTGAATTTATCAAGGGTGGCTGTCCGGGCGGCGGCGACCCGGCTTTTTGGGGGCGGGGCCTTTTTGGTTTTATGGTACAGCGCGTCCACAATCTCGGAGCTGATGACTTCCACCATTTCTTTGTACAGCAGGCCGCATTCAAACCCCATGGACGCAAGAAAACGGTCGGCATAGCAGTCGCTCTCTTTTAACATCGCCATGGCAATATGCTCCGTTCCCGCAAGCTCTCTCCCCACCATTTTGGCTTCCGTGCGCGCTCCCTCCAAAATGCGCTGGCATCTCGGGCTGAAGTCTCCCGCTCCCAGATCGGAGCGAACCCCCCTGCCCACCGATTCGATCAGCTTTTGACGCATCTTTTCCGCTGTAACGCCTCTTTGACGAAACACGGTAAACGCCACTCCGGTGCCTTCTCTCAGGATCCCCAGCAGAAGATGCTCACTTCCGATATAGGTATGTCCCAAAAGGCATGCCTCCGAAACCGCCAGATTGACGGCCGTGTTGGCCTTTTGGGTAAAACCGGAAAATTTCAGCATTCACTCATCCTCCCCCAAAAACATATGATAAACCAGTGTGAAGATATCACACTTACTATTGGAGAAAGGCGGCTTCTTTATTCCGGTCCTGGCTGTGACAGTAAAAAATGCCGCCGCATACAATAGGTCAAATCCATTATTTTAGGAGGCTCTTTTATGAACTGCTGTGAAAACGGATGTAACTGCAATAACAGATGTGATAAGAAATGGATCATCATCGTTCTTCTGATCCTTTTGTACTTTTTCTATTGCAATATTGATTTCTGCAATTTTCTGACTCCGGCCAGCGGCAATGGCTGCGGATGCGGCTGCGGATGCGGCAGAACCCCTTATTGTGAATAAGCGCTTTGGAGCTGTCTTCGCTTAAACTGACATAAACATCCCCCGCCTCCCTTGGGGAGGCGGGGGATGTTTTTTACGGGAACAATGCCGGAAGGCCCCGCGGGCAGCTTTTTTCCTTACACCTGCGCCTTTAAAATGATTGCGGAGGCAGCTCTTGGATAAAGGAGCGAAGGTCGGTAAGCTCCTTTGCAAGAGAATTCCCAATGACGGCGGAAATGGCATGGTTCAAACGCTCATAGGGGTTTTCCTCTCCGCCCTTTTTATCATCCCGATGCTCCTCCAGACGTTGGAGCCTGCTGTTTATTTCTTCCAGGATCTCCTGTTTCAGTTCCATTTTATCACCTCGCATTTAGTATTTCCCCAAAAAGGATGGAACATGTCAGTGCCGGGTGTTTTAAAGTTTCCTTTTGCGGCCCCAAACCGGGACGTGATTAGCTTCCGTTTTCCCGGAAATAATAATCAAAGAAAGGAGATGAAGCAATGCAAGACAAAATAACTGGGTCGGAAATCCCCATGGGGTTTGGAATGGCACTTGCACAAAACCTACCGGCAATGGAAAAATTTTCCGAACTGCCCCCCGCTCTACAGCATGAGATTATCGAACACACGCATCAGATCCGCTCCAAAGAAGAGATGCGCCGCTATGTGGATCAGCTGTTTCAGTGATAAAGTGGTTCAGAACCGAAGATCCGGCGCATAGGATAAAATATCCTGACATGAAAGGGTGAAGACCTATCCGCCGCTGTTATCCATTTGAATTGCCACCGCTCCCCTACCCGGCTGACAGCCTGGAACCGGTCATCGACGCGGAGACAGTGATCCTGCACCACGACCGGCATTTTAAAAAATATGTGGATGATCTAAATTCTCAGCTCTGCCTGACACCGCCGCTTCAGAGTTGGACGCTGGAGGAGCTTCTTACCAAAGCCCTTCCGCTTTCCGGAAGCCAGAGGCAGCTTGTTTTAACCGCTGCCGGCGGTGTGTATAACCATGGCCTTTATTTCAGAAGCATGGTCCCCGGCCTCCCAAAAGGCCCGGGGAAACAACTTTCCGCCGCTATATGCAGAAATTTTGGCGATATGGAAAGCCTGCAGAAGCAGTTTGTCCGGTATGCGCTTTCTCTGGTGGGCTCCGGCTGGATATGGCTTTGCACAGATCCTTCGGGGCATTTGCGGATCCTTTGTACAGGAAACCAGGTAACCGTTTTGCCCACCGGCCTCTGTCCCCTGTTTCTGATGGATGTCTGGGAACACGCCTACTACCTGAAATATCAAAATGTACGTCAACGGTACGCCGAGAACTGGTTCCGGGTTTTAAACTGGGAGGAAGCAGAAAAAAACTATTGCCGCTTTGTGGCGCGATAATTTCTGCGCAGATTTGTCCCCTCTTTTATGTAGGGGCAAACCTGCGCCTTTTTTCAGGGGTTTTCTGAGTGGAAAAGCCCTGGATCCCCCTGTTTGAAAAGGGGGTTTTATGGCATTTTACAAATTTCTTTTCTGTTTTGGCAGAAAAAAAGCCTGTTGTGCCTTGCCATTGGCGTGGATTACGATATAATAATATAGTTGTTATATCGTATTATAACCATAGCTGGAAAAGATCTTATTGAGGAGGCTGCTTTAGCTCCTATTTCCATTTTCACAGGAGGCACTGATCATGGCGCAGAATGTCGACAAATCATCCGGGATCCCTTTATATAAACAGGTGATCGAGGCGATCCGGCAGGATATCCGGACAGGAGTACTTAAAGCCGGACAGCAGATTCCGACAGAGCCGGAACTGGAGAAAAAATACGGCGTCAGCCGGGTCACCGTGCGCAGCGCGGTGTTGGAGCTCGTCAGCGAAGGGCTGTTGGTTCGGTATCAGGGAAAAGGGACCTTTGTGCAGAGCGAGGTGATCGAGCATAACGTCAGGCTGCTCAACAGCTTCTCCGAGATTTGCCGGGAAAAAGGCATGACACCGGGCTCTGTGCTGTTGGAGAGCCGCTTTGAGACTCCCACTGCTCAGGATCTGAAACGCCTTCAGTTGGACCCTTTGGAAAATGTTTTTTCCTTTCGGCGCCTCCGCCTGGCGGATCAGATCCCCATCATGATCGAATCCAATCATTTTCCCGGGCGCTACGGCTTTCTCAGCAGTTTCGATTTTTCCACTTCCCTGTACTCTGTTTTGCGGGAACACAACATTATCCCCACCCGCATTACAAAGGTCATCGACATCGCCTGGGCGGACAGGGAGTCTGCAAGGCTGCTGGAAACAGCGGCCGGGCATGCGCTGCTGCGGGTGGATACTCTGGTGTACGACCAATATGGAAACCCGCTCCACACCTGTCTGCATCTGATCAAAAGCGAATTTTTCAAGCTTACCATTACCACAGGGACCGATCTGTGATTTCGGCCCTTGAAAGGAGTACTCAATGACTGCTTTCCGCGATTATCCCTACCGGCGACCTGACCTTGAAAAGGCAAAAGAAGAACTGGCCGGCCTTGCCGATATCATTCGAAAAGCCCCCGATGCCGCTGCGCAGAAGGAAGCGTTTCTTTCCTGCGGCGCCTTCTGCGAAAAGCTCGATTCCGCCTCTGTTATTGCAAGTATCCGACATACGGCTGATACCGCCGACCCATTCTATGCCGGTGAGATCGAATACTACGACCGCATGGGGCCCCTGATCGAGGACCGGAGGCTGGAGGTATACAAAGCCATGCTCCGTTCCCCCTTCCGCCAGGAACTGGAGGCCCAGCTGGGCCCGTTGCTGTTTGAAAAGATGGAAACAGAGGTAAAAGGCTCCGACCCCGCTATTTTGGAACTGATGCAGAAAGAGAACGCCCTGGAAACGGAGTATCAGAAGCTCTACGCCTCGGCCCGCATCCCTTTTAACGGCAAAGAGCTCACCATCCCACAGCTGACTTATTACAAGCAGAGCCGGGACCGCACCGTGCGCCGCGCAGCTTTTTGTGCGGAGGGGGAGTTTTTTGACGCGCACCGGGAAGAGTTTGACCGGCTTTTTGACGAACTGGTCAAAAACCGCACCGCTCAGGCCCAGGTACTGGGGCATGAAAGCTTTACGCCCTTGGGATACATCCGTATGAAACGCTGCGGGTACGGCCCTGCGGAGGTAGAGCGGTATCGTGCACAGACAGCAGAGGAGATCGTCCCCCTGATCGCCCGCGTCAAGGAGATACAGAAAAGGCGGATCGGGACAGAGGCTCTCTGCCTTTGGGACGACAGCTTTTATTTTCCGGACGGGAACGCGATGCCCAGCGGTTCTGCGGAGGAGATCTTATCCGCAGGCCGGAGGATGTACCGGGAGCTCTCTCCCGAAACGGCGGAATTTATCGACTTTATGTTTGAGCGGGAGCTGTTCGACCTGCTCTCGCGGCCGGGCAAGGCTCCGGGCGGGTACTGCACCTATATTCCCGATTTTAAGAGCCCCTTTATCTTTTCAAATTTTAACGGTACCTCGGGAGACGTGGACGTGCTGACCCATGAGGCGGGGCACGCCTTTGCCGCTTACCGGGCCGCAAAGCAAAAGCTGATCCCGGAATATTCCAGCGCCTCCATGGAGATCTGCGAGATCCACTCCATGTCCATGGAATTTCTCACCAGCGGATTCCGCGGCCTGTTTTTTGGCCGGGACGCCGCTAAATATGAGCTTTCCCATGCGGAGAGTGCCCTCTCCTTCCTCCCCTACGGCTGTATGGTGGACGAGTTTCAACATATCGTCTACGCCGACCCGGGCCTTGCCCCGGAGCAGAGAAACCGCGCCTGGCTGGAGCTGGAGCGGAAGTACCGTCCATATCTTGACCTTGGGGATCTTCCCTTTTATTCCCGGGGAGCGGGCTGGCAGCGCCAGCTGCATCTGTATGAATGTCCGTTTTATTATATCGATTACTGCCTTGCCCAGACCGTTGCCTTCCAGCTTTGGGAGGCATGGCTGAAATGTCCGGCAGACGGCTGGCAGCGCTATCTCACCCTTGTGGACCTGGCCGGTACCAAGAGTTTTCCCGGCCTGGTGCAAAGCGCCGGGCTAAAAAGCCCCTTTGAACCCGGCTGCCTGAAAGCGCTCTCCCAGTTTTTGGAGGGCTGGATCCGGGAAAACCAGCTCTGATCTCTGCGGTTTTTGCAGAGCTTTCCCTGTCGAAAGGAGCAGACCATGAAACAGAAAATAATTGTTTTTGGCAGCTATGCCACGGACCTCAGTGCCCGCTGCCCTGTCCTTCCCCGCCCCGGTGAAACGGTAAAAGGAAGCGGGTTCGGGCAGGGCCACGGCGGAAAAGGCTCCAACCAGGCGGTAGCCGCCCGCCGGGCCGGGGCCGACCTTGTTTTTGTCACAAAGCTCGGTGAGGACGCTTTTGGGCGGCAGGCGCTGGAGTTTTACCGTGAGGAAGGCATTGGCACAGAGCATATCTTTATAGATCCGGTCCGTCCGACAGGATGCGCCATGATCTTTGTGGAGGAGGGATCCGGACAGAACCAGATCGTCATTTCCGGCGGCGCCTGCGAAGCTTTTACCTCCCGCGAGGCCGCAATCACCCTGCCGCTTTTGGATGAGTGCGGCCTCCTGCTCACCCAGCTGGAGACAAACTCCGAGCCGATAGAGGCGCTGCTCAGGGCGGCAAGGGAAAAAGGGGTGTTTACGGTTTTGGACCCGGCTCCCGCTCGGTCAGTATCGGAGGAGCTTCTCTCCTGCGTAGATCTCATCACCCCCAACGAGACGGAGGCAGAGGCCCTGAGCGGGGTACGCGTGGAGAGCCGTGAAAACGCCGCTTTGGCCGCTCGGGAGCTGATGCGCCGCGGCGTGAAAAATGCCGTCATCACCATGGGAAGCGCCGGAGCGCTGCTCTGCACCCCCCAGGGGGAGGAATGGATTCCCTCGGTCAGCTGTGGTGCGGCGGAGGACACCACC
>JALELV010000014.1 GCA_022768545.1 Oscillospiraceae bacterium | reverse complement strand
GGAGGTAATTCCAATGAGCAAGAAATTTGTTTACCTGTTCAGCGAAGGAAACGGCTCTATGAGAGAGCTGCTTGGCGGTAAGGGCGCAAACCTTGCGGAGATGACCAATCTTGGTCTTCCCGTTCCCCAGGGTTTCACCATCACCACCGAGGCCTGCACCCAGTACTATGAGGATGGCCGCAGGATCAACGACGAGATCCAGGCTGAGATCATGGAGTACGTCGGCAAAATGGAAGAGATCACCGGCAAAAAGTTCGGCGATCACGAGAATCCCCTTCTCGTTTCCGTCCGTTCCGGCGCCCGCGCTTCCATGCCCGGCATGATGGACACCATTCTGAACCTGGGCCTCAATGAGGAAGTTGTCGAGGTCATGGCCAAGAAGTCCGGCAACCCCCGCTGGGCCTATGACTGCTACAGAAGATTCATCCAGATGTATTCCGACGTCGTAATGGAGGTCGGCAAAAAATACTTCGAGCAGCTCATCGACAAGATGAAAGAGGACAGAGGCGTCACCCAAGACGTGGAGCTGACCGCCGATGACCTGAAAGAGCTGGCCGGCCAGTTCAAGGCCGAGTACAAAGCCAAGATCGGCGAGGATTTCCCCACCGACCCCAAAGCTCAGCTGATGGGCGCCATCAAGGCTGTGTTCCGCTCCTGGGATAACCCCCGCGCCAACGTTTACCGCCGCGACAACGATATCCCCTACTCCTGGGGTACTGCTGTCAACGTGCAGATGATGGCCTTCGGAAATATGGGCGATGACTGCGGTACCGGCGTTGCCTTTACCCGCAACCCCGCCACCGGCGAAAAGAAACTCTTCGGTGAGTTCCTGACCAATGCCCAGGGCGAGGACGTCGTGGCCGGCGTTCGCACCCCCATGCCCATCAGCCAGATGGCGGAGAAATTCCCCGAGGCTTTTGAGCAGTTCCAGAAAGTCTGCGGCCTGCTGGAGAACCACTACCGCGACATGCAGGATATGGAGTTCACTGTTGAGAACAGAAAGCTCTATATGCTGCAGACCCGTAACGGCAAGCGCACCGCTTTTGCCGCTCTGAAGATCGCCTGCGACCTGGTGGACGAAGGCATGATCAGCGACAAAGAGGCCGTTGCCATGATCGACCCCAGAACCCTGGATACCCTGCTGCACCCGCAGTTTGACTCCGCTGCCCTGAAGAAAGTGGCTCCCGTGGCCAAGGCCCTGGCCGCCTCTCCCGGCGCCGCCTGCGGCCGCGTTGTCTTCACCGCTGAGGACGCCAAAGAGTGGGCTGCCAAGGGCGAGAAGGTCGTTCTGGTCCGTCTGGAGACCTCTCCCGAGGACATCGAAGGCATGAAGGCCGCTCAGGGTATCCTGACCGTTCGCGGCGGTATGACCTCTCACGCCGCCGTTGTGGCCCGCGGCATGGGCACCTGCTGCGTGTCCGGCTGCTCCGCCATCAACATGGACGAGGAGAACAAGAAGTTCGAGCTGGCCGGCAAGACCTACCACGAGGGGGACTACCTCTCCATCGACGGTTCCACCGGCAACATCTACGACGGCATCATCCCCACCGTGGACGCTTCCATCGGCGGCGAGTTCGGCCGTGTTATGGAGTGGGCTGACAAATACCGTCAGCTGCAGGTCCGCACCAACGCCGACACCCCCGCCGACGCCAAGAAGGCCAAGAGCCTGGGTGCCGAGGGCATCGGTCTGTGCCGCACCGAGCACATGTTCTTCAACGAGGACAGAATCCCCGCCATCCGCGAGATGATCTGCTCCGATACTGTTGAGCAGAGAAAGAAAGCTCTGGCCAAGCTGGAGCCCATGCAGCAGGGCGACTTCGAGGCCCTGTATGAGGCCATGGAGGGCTGCCCTGTCACCATCCGCTTCCTGGATCCGCCTCTCCACGAGTTCGTTCCCACCGAGGAAAAGGACATCGAGGCTCTGGCGAACACCATGGGCAAGACCGTTGCGGACATCAAGGCGATCATCTCCTCCCTGCACGAGTTTAACCCCATGATGGGCCACCGCGGCTGCCGTCTGGCTGTCACCTATCCCGAGATCGCCGAGATGCAGACCAGAGCTGTCATCAAAGCTGCTCTGAATGTACAGAAGAAACACCCTGACTGGACCATCGTCCCCGAGATCATGATCCCCCTGGTCGGCGAGATCAAGGAGCTGGCCTATGTCAAGAAGGTCGTCACCGATACCGCTGACGCGGAGATCAAAGCCGCCGGTTCCGACATGCACTACAAAGTAGGCACCATGATCGAGATCCCCCGTGCTGCCCTGACCGCCGATGAGATCGCCAAAGAGGCGGAGTTCTTCTCCTTCGGCACCAACGACCTGACCCAGATGACCTTCGGCTTCAGCCGCGACGACGCCGGCAAGTTCCTGGAGGCCTATTACGACAAGAAGATCTACGAGAACGATCCCTTTGCCAAGCTGGATCAGACCGGCGTCGGCAAACTGGTGGAGATGGCCGCTAAGCTGGGCAGATCCACCCGTCCCGACATCAAGCTGGGCATCTGCGGCGAGCACGGCGGCGACCCGTCCTCTGTGGAGTTCTGCCACAAAGCCGGGCTCACCTATGTCTCCTGCTCTCCCTTCCGTGTCCCGATCGCCCGTCTGGCCGCCGCTCAGGCTGCCATCAAGAACCCCAGATGACCATTCTGCAGGGGTTTTGAGACAACGGGATGCCTCATGACTGGGCAGGATCGCTCAGTCTCCGGCACAAAATGATTTAAACAGCCCTGCACGGACCCTATGGGCCTTGTGCAGGGCTGTTTTTTTGCTGTCTGAACGTGTAAGCCCTGCTGTACAGGGGCTGCAAAATGGGTCTGACATCAGTTTTTGCAAGGGGCCGCGTCTCCTGCCGTCCGCTTTTGGCTTTTATAGGGCGCCGCCGCTTTTCTCTGAGGGAGATGCTTTTTTATCCTCGTCATAAGCTGTGGCCGGGGGTATCGCCCGCACCGTGCCCGGCCGTGTCCTGCGGCTCCGGCTTTGCCTGAGACCGTGGGTCCTTATAAAACAGACGAAAAACGAGCGGGAGAGCGCGGGGCCCCCGGCGCCGGCAGACGTTTTACAGATACAAAAAGGGCCCTGCAGAAGCAGGGCCCTTTCCGGCAGCAGAGACGGATCAATATTCCTGTTTGCCATCGGGGGTATCGATAACGATCTTGGACTTCTTCCATTTGACCAAAAAGAGCCACAGCCACAGGGCAACGCCCAAAGCCATATATACGCCGAAAGAGATCCAGGAGCCAATACCTTGTCCCAGGGTGCAGAAAAATGCGATGACGACGGCGATCACCAGGGACAGTACGCGGGTAAAATTGCCGCCTTTCAGATGATAGCCGGACTTCCAGCCGGGATGGTGCTTGTGGATGCGGATTGCGGAGACCATGGTGATGGCATAAGCGCAGGCGCAGCCAAAGGCCATAAGGTTAAAAAAGTCGTTCATAAAGGTACCGGCATTCTGCAAAACCAGGAATACGATGGATACCGCCAGCAACAGGATGTTGGGCAGGATGGGCTGCTGGTGCTTGTTGAGCTTTGCAAAGGGCGCGGGCAAAAAGTTGCTGCGGCCCATGGCATACAGCAGGCGGACTGCGGACAGCCAGAAGCCCAGAAGGCAGGTGCCGATGGCGCACAGGATGGCGCAAACGCCGAAGAGCACGGCGCCGACACGCCATCCGCCGCCCAGCTGCTCCATCATCATAATGGCCAGGAAACCGTCGCGGGCAGAGCCGCCCGCCTCCACCAGGGTACGAACAGGCATACCGCCCAGGCCCAGGAAGAAGAAAGAGTAGATGATGCCGCAGGTCACAACAGAGCCAACGATGGCTTTATTGCTGTCTTTGATGGGGAAATTGCCTTCTTCGATCATTTGGGGGACAGTCTCAAACCCGAAGAACGGGGTGATCAGGAAGCCCAGCCCGATGATCCATGGGGGAATGCCCAGGGAGGGCTTTGCCTGGGAATAGAAAAAGTCTTTAAAATTGCTGAGGCTCCAGGAGCCGGAGGTCATAAATGCGACAGAAGCGGCGATACAGCCCAATATGGCCAGCGCAAGCATAACCAGCTGCACCTTACCGGCGATCTCGACATTTTGCAGGCTCAGAAAAAAATAAAGGATCAGGGCAGCCATCGCGACAATTACAATGACCGTATAATTCGATTCAATGCCCGTTATGTGAAAGATCCACTGCACAATGGCCATAACTGCGGCGGGTGGCACGGCGATCCAGGCCAGCATGATCATCCACGCCGAAAAAAAGCCAAAATGCTTGTTCAGGCCTACGGTGTTATAGATCAGCTCACCGCCGGCCTCCGGAAACAGAGGCGCCATTTCGCAGTAGACGAAGGCGACCGGCAGGATCAGCAGGGTCATGAGAAGGAATGCGAAAAAGGTGCCCGGTCCGCAATACTCGTAAAAGATGGAATCCCAGTAACCAATAAAGGTAAAGATCGCACCTGTGGCGATCGCGTATACATAAATAAGCTTTAAGCTGCGGTTCAGCCGGCCCCCGGCCTTGGCAGCGTTTGCAGAGTTATCCTTTGCCACTTGACATCCAGTCCTTTCGTCTTTTGGATCGTTGTATAGAAAAGGGGAAACCGTATCCGCCCGGCCAACCGCAGCCAGCCGTGTGCCAACACAGTTCCCCCTTGCTCATAGATCTATCACCGGATCAGGACCGCATCAGTTGGTGCCGATGCTCATGGTCTCGGGCAACGTGCTGCCGCCGTCAATTACGACCTGGGACCCGGTCAGGTAACTGGACTCATCGCTGCCCAGGAAGGCAAACAGTTCGCCGACCTCGATGGGCTTGGCGAGGCGCTTCATGGGAACGCCTCTGGCGATGTCATTGATGGCGCTCTCGGGATCGTCCGGGTTGGACTCAAGGGCCATCTTCTCCACCATGGGCGTACGGGCATAACCCAGCTGCGAGCAGTTGACGCGGATGTTGCGGTCGGCATATTCCACAGCCAGGCACTTGGTCAGGCCAACCAAGGCAGCCTTGGACATGGCGTAAGCGGCCTCGCCGGCATCGGCAACGATATCGCCCGTTACAGAGGAGGCGATGACGATGCTGCCGCCGCCCTGCTTCAGCATGTAGGGGATTACGGCTTTGCAGGTGTTCCAAACGCCCTTGATGTTGACGTCGATGTGGAAGTCGCGGGTGGCGTCGGTCATCTCTTCAAAGGGGGCCAAACGGCATACACCGGCGTTGCAGCAGGCAATATTGAGCTCGCCGAAGGCCTTTACGGCGCTTTCAGCGGCGGCTTTCATCTGCTCGGCATCGGCAACATTGGCAACGCAGGTGATGATCTCCGCCCCGTACTCCTTGCGAAGCTTTTCGGCGGTGGCCTCTACATCCTTGGAAAGGTCGACCAGGCACATTTTAGCGCCGTATTTCGCATATGCAGTGGCGATACCTTCGCCCAGCCCGACAGCAGCACCGGTGATCAAAGCAACTTTACCAGTTAATTTAGCCATTGTTCTTATCTCCTTTTATTTTATTTGTTTATACCAAACGAGGGGACGTTCACAGGGATAACGAAATTAGAATTCCTGTTCGCCATCGGGGGTGTCGATGACAACTTTGGACTTTTTCCAACGCACCAGAACCATCCAGGCCCAGATGCAGACGCCGATGCCCAGATATATGCCGAAGCAGATCCAAGAATCCTTTCCCTGGCCCAGGGTGCAGAAGAATGCGATGGCGACCATGATCAGCATGGCCAGAATACGGGTGAAATTTCCGCCCTTTACAACATTTTTATTGTTTTTATACCACTCGGGATGCTTTTTGCGGATGAGCACCGCGGAGATCATGGTAAGCGCGTAGGCGCAGGCACAGCCGAAGGACATCAGGTTGAAGAAGCTGTTCATAAAGGAACCGGCGTTCATCAGCAGGATAAAGATCAGGCTGATGCCCAGCAGGAAGATATTGGGCAGGATGGGCTGCTGATGTTTGTTGACCGTGGTGAAGGACTGGGGCAAAAAGTTTTTCTTGCCCATGGAGTACATCATGCGGACGGTGGACATCCAGAAGCCAAGGATGGAAGCGGTCATACCAAGAAGAACGGAAATGACGGCGTAAATCATGGGCCAGACCTTCCAACCGAGGATGTTCTTCATGGCGGTGATGGTCATAAAGCCGTTTTCCGCAACGCCGTCGGCGAGCATGACCTCTGGTTTGTCAATACCGGCAATGCAGAAGAAAAAGATGGCATAAATCAGGCCGCAGGTCAAAACGGAGCCGCAGATAGCCTTTTTCGCGTTGGAAGTAGGAAAGTCGCCCTCCTCGACCATTTGGGGCACGGTTTCAAAGCCAAAGAAGGGGGTGATCAGCAGTGCCATGCCAATGATCCAGCCGGGGATGCCGGCGGTGCTTTCAATGCCGGAGTATGAGAACATATTCGCCAGGTTGCTGATATGCCAATGACCGGAGGTGAGAACTAAAATTGCGGTGAGAAGGGTGGTGGCGATGTTGGCAAACAGACAAAACGCCTGAACCTTCACGAGGAAAGTGATGTTCTGCAGGCTCATTATAAATACAAGCAGCAGAATAACGATACCGATGACTACGATACCGAGCGTGGAGATCTTAAGGCCGAAGATCTGCTGGAAGAACGTTGCGATGGCCATGCAGACGGCCGGGGGAACGGAGATCCAGGCGGCCATGATCAGCCAGGAGGCCAGAAAGCCCATGTGCTTGTTCATGCCGACTGTGTTGTAGATCAGTTCACCGCCGGAAGTGTGGAACAGCGGGGACATCTCGCTGTATACCAGCGCAATGGGAAGAATAGCCAGCGTCATCAGGGCAAAGGCGAGGAAAGTGCCGGCGCCGCAGTACGAGAAGAACACAGAATCCCAGTAGCTGACATAGGTAAAAATAGAACCGGTTGCAACAGTATAGACGAAGATCAGACCCAAACTTTTTTTAAGTCCATTCTCCTTCTTTTCGCTTGAAGACATTTACATCATCCTCCTTTGATAAAAATATAACAATATCTTTGAAAGGGCGCAAGATAAAAAATTAACAATCTTTTCACTTTTTTTAATAAATAATTTGTTTACAAATAATTCGTGAAATGGGCGGCCCGCAGCCAGCATGATCTGCCATTTTAAAGGGATAAAACAGGAAGAGTGCGAAAAAGCAAAAGTGGGGCGCCGCAGTACTTTTGTGGCACGGGCTCCTTGGGGCTCCCGCGCGGGATGCCGGAGAACACAGCCGAAAGCCCTGTGGAATGACATGTACTTTTATATTGTAAAGGGGGCGTCTGCTCCGGGGCCTTCATAGAAAAACCGGGGAGGCTGCGGCGTGGAGCGCGTCCGGCGGGCGGGGCAGGGCCGGGGACGGCAGGCCGCAAAGGTCTCCGGGCACGCCGGAAAGGCTCTGGATAAAGAATACAGTTTTTTCAAAAAAGTTTGGCAAAAACCCCGGTGTTTTCCGCGGGCTTCCCGTGCTACAATAATTTTTATATCATAATCTGCCTTTTGGGCACTGGGAGGTCCTGTGCTTGGGAAAGAGTGAGACAAAGGAAAAACGGCTGGATCTGACGGGGGGAGAGTCCCCGGTCAGAACCGTGCTGCTGCTGGCCTGGCCGGTGTTCCTAGAGCAGATCCTGCTGACCATGGTGCAGTATGTGGACACCGCCATGGTGGGCTCCCTGGGGGCCTGGGCCACGGCGGCGGTGGCCATAAACCAGCCGCCGGTCAACCTCATCAACAACCTGATCCTGGCGCTGAGCGTGGGTTTTACGGCGCTGATCGCCCGTTATCTGGGGGCGGGGGAGCCGGAGATGGCGCGGAAGCTGGTGCGCTGTGCTGTCAGCCTCTCGCTGCTTATCGGCGTGCCCCTCTCACTGCTGTGCATGGCCCTGAGCCGCCAGATCCCGGCGCTGCTGGGGGCGGGGGAGGATATTCTGGGGCCCGCCGCCGGATACTTTTTCATCAACGGCGCGGGCATGCTGTTTAAGTCGCTCACTGTGGTGTTCACCGCCATCTTCCGGGGCTATGGGGACACCAGGACACCGCTGTACATCAACACCTTTGTCAATCTCCTCAACGTGGTGGGCAACTTCTTTTTGATCTACCCTGCCCGGACGGCGACGCTGTTTGGCCGGGAGGTCTTTTTATGGGGCGCGGGCTGGCAGGTGCAGGGCGCCGCCGCGGCCACCGCCCTTTCCACTGTGGTGGGCGGGGTGATCATGGCAGTGATGCTGTTTTCAAAGCGCAGCGGTATCGGCGTGTCCCCGAAGGGATGCTTCGGCTGGGACGGGCACCTTCTGCGCCTGGTGTGGCACATCAGCTTTCCCGCCATGCTGGAGCGGGTGACGCTCAACCTGGGGCAGATGGCCCAGACCGCCATCCTCACAGGGCTGGGCACGGTGGCGTTGGCGGCAAGCCACCTCTCCCTGACGGCGGAGAGTCTGGGTTACACGCCGGGGTTTGCCTTTTCGGTGGCGGCCACCACCCTGGTGGGACAGGCCCTGGGCGCCGAAAAGCCGGAACTTGCCCACCGCTATGGGCAGATCTGCTGCCGGGTAGCGGTGTTCATCATGTGCTTTGCCGGGCTGGGCATGTTCTTGTTTGCACCCCAGATCATCGGGCTCTTCAGCAGTGATCCGGAGGTCATCGCCTGGGGGGTCAAATGCCTCAAGATGGTGGCGGTCATCCAGCCCATCCAGATCATTCCCATTGTCCTTACCGGCGTGCTGCGGGGCGCGGGGGACACCAAGTGGGCCTTTTATATTGTCTGCTGTACCATGTGGATCATCCGGGTGCTGGGCTCCTGGGCAGCGGTACATCTGCTGGATATGGGCCTGTTGGCCTGTCAGTTTGCCATGTGCTGTGACATGTGTGCCCGGGCGGTGTTCTTCACCATCCGTTTTCGGCGGGGGAAATGGAAAACCGCCGTCAATTGGTAAGCGGCCCGTATCCCATTAAGGCGTCGGCGGGTGTTGACAAGCGTACCCGCTGTAGTAAAATAAAGAGGAAAAGACCGGCTCAAACGACGCGGGAGGTTATTATGGATATCATTGATTTAAGAAGCGACACCGTCACCCAGCCCACGGAGGAAATGCGCCGGGCCATGGCCTCGGCGGAGGTCGGGGACGACGTATACGGCGACGACCCCACCGTCCGCCGCCTGGAGGAGCTGGCCGCTGAGACCCTGGGGAAAAAGGCGGCATTGTTTGTCCCCACGGGCACCATGGGAAACCAGATCGCCATCATGACCCACACCCACCGGGGGGATGAGATCATCGCCGGGGAGAACGCCCATATCGTGATGCATGAGGTGGGCGCCCCCGCCGTGCTCTCCGGAGTAGGGGTGCGCACCATCAAAACCCCGGATGACATCCTCACGGGGCCCTTGGTGGAGCAGGCCATCCGCGGGAAGGACATCCATTTTCCCGTCACCGGCATGGTGGAGGTGGAAAACGCCCTCTCCAACGGCACAGTGGTGCCCCTTGCCGCCATGAAGGAGGTATACCACACGGCCTCCTATCAGCACGGGGTCCCGGTGCATCTGGACGGGGCGCGCATCTTTAACGCCGCCGCAGCCCTGGGGGTGCGTGCCAGGGACATTGCCCGCAGCGCCGACAGTGTGATGTTCTGTGTCTCCAAAGGGCTCTGCGCGCCGGTAGGCTCCCTGCTGGCGGGGAGGGAAGATTTTATCGCCCGGGCGCGGAAAAACCGCAAGCTCCTGGGCGGCGGCATGCGCCAAAGCGGGATCCTGGCGGCCGCGGGCATCATCGCCATCGAGACGATGACGAAGCGGCTGGAAGAGGACCACGACAACGCGAAATATCTGGCCCGCCGTCTGGCGGAGTTTTCCGCCGTCACGCTGGACCTCGCCAGCGTACAGATCAACATGGTGTTTTTCACCCTGAAGCGGGGAGGGATGTCCGACGGGGAATTTGTAGAGGCCCTGGCAAAGGAGGGCATCAAAATCAACGGGGAAGAGGACGGACAATACCGCTTTGTCACCCACTGGGGCGTTGGCCGCAGGGATATCGACCGGACGGTGGAGGCCATGGCAAAGCTTCTCCGGCGCCGGGCGTGAAAATAGTGCACAAAGGGCGGAGTGCTTTGTTTTGGAAAACTGAATGACTTTACAATCTTTTTTCATTTTGGTTTTTGCCATTGAAAAAATTGGGGTTTTCGTTTAATATTTCTTATATGACAGTTCGCCGTATCGCAAGTATTTGACAGAAAGCTGTGGAGGATAGGTCATGGGTAAAAGGATCGGTATATTTCATCCGGCAGCCCCCAATTCCCGCTCTTTCTGCATCCACTTGCAGAGAGGCCCAGGCAAGTCTCCCTTTATGGGGAACTACCTGGGCAGGATTGTATCCGCAGAGACAATATAAGTGCAGGCTGCAGCCTTTTTTGGCTGTAGCCTGAATTTTTTTGTTTGCAGAAAGGGGAGAGAAACGATGAAAAAAGTTGGTATCGTCATGGGAAGCGACAGCGACTTTCCCGTGGTAAAGGGAGCGGTCTCGTTTTTAAAGCAGTGGGGGGTCCCCACGGAGGTGCGGGTGCTCTCCGCCCACCGCACCCCCGCCGAGGCCTGTGAGTTTGCCGCAAAGGCACGGGAAAACGGGTTTGGCGTGCTCATCGCGGCGGCAGGCAAAGCCGCTCATCTGGCAGGGGTGTTGGCGGGGCACACCACCCTGCCGGTGATCGGCGTGCCGGTCAAATCCTCCACTCTGGACGGGTTGGATGCCCTGCTCTCCACAGTGCAGATGCCCAAGGGGATCCCGGTGGCCACGGTGGCGATAGACGGCGCCGACAACGCTGCGATTTTGGCGGTGCAGATGCTGGCGCTTTCCGACGCCGGCCTGGCGGACAGGCTGGAGGAGATGCGGCGGGAGATGACCGCGGCCGTCCTGGAAAAGGATAAAAAGATCCGGTCCGCGGCGGAGGAGCTCTGCTGACCTGACAGGTCAAAGCGTTTTTGCGCGGGAACTTTCAGAAAAAAGATATTCTGTTGAGATCAAAAACAATGAAACGGAGGACTACAGCATGAAAAAGGGAGCACAGCTTTACGAAGGAAAGGCAAAGAAGGTATTTGCCACCGACGACCCCCAGCTCTACATTGTGGACTACAAGGATGATGCCACCGCCTTTAACGGCGTCAAGAAGGGAACGATCCATGACAAGGGCATCATCAACAACCGCGTCAGCAACCACCTGATGAAGATGCTTGAAAAAGCGGGGGTCCCCACCCACTATGTGGAGGAGATCTCCGACCGTGAGACCGTTGTAAAAAAGGTGAAGATCATTCCGCTGGAGGTCATCGTGCGCAACATCGCCGCCGGTTCCCTCTCCAAGCGGCTGGGCCTGCCCGAGGGCACTAAGATGAGATCCACGGTGCTGGAGTACTGCTATAAGGACGACGCCCTGGGCGACCCCCTGGTCAACGACTACCACATTTTTGCCCTGGGCGCGGCCACCCGGGAGGAGCTGGATCTTATCGCGTCCTATGCGCTCAAGATCAACCAGCTGCTCACCGACTACCTCAAGGACCTGAATATCGAGCTGATCGACTTCAAGATCGAATTCGGCAAGACCGATGACGGCACCGTCATCCTGGCCGACGAGATCTCCCCCGACACCTGCCGCTTCTGGGACAGCGTCACCGGTGAAAAGCTGGATAAGGACCGCTTCCGCCGGGACCTGGGCAATGTGGAGGGCGCTTATCAGGAGATTATGAAGCGCCTGCTGGGCGAGTGATTTTGGATACTTCCCTGAAGGAGGAACACTGATGTTGGATAACCTGCATGAAGAATGCGGTGTCTTTGGAATATACGACCGCGGCCAGACTGCGAATGTTGCCGCCAGCTGCTACTACGCCCTGTGCGCCCTGCAGCACCGCGGACAGGAGAGCTGCGGTATCGCGGTCAACGACGACGGCGTCATTTTTACCCACCGGGACTGCGGCTTGGTGCGGGATGTCTTTACCCCTGAGGTGATGGGAAAGCTTCCAAACGGCCACATGGCGGTGGGGCACACCCGGTACTCCACCACCGGCGGGCAGAACATCTCCAACGCGCAGCCTCTGGTGGTGCGCCATATCAAGGGCCATATGGCTTTGGCCCATAACGGCAACCTCACCAACGCCCAGGAGCTGCGGGAGGGTCTGGAGATGGAGGGGGCGATCTTCCACGGCACCAGCGATACCGAGGTGATCGCCTATACCATTACCAGAGAGCGCCTCTCCGCTCCATCCATCGAGGCGGCGGTGGAGCGGGCCATGGTCCGGCTCAAGGGGGCCTACAGCCTGGTGCTCATGTCCCCGCAGAAGCTCATCGCCGCCCGAGACCCGGTGGGTTTCCGGCCCCTGTGCATCGGGGAAAAGGACGGCCAGACCCTGTTTGCCTCCGAGAGCTGTGCCCTGGACACCCTGGGCGCCCGGTATGTCAGGGAGATCGAGCCCGGGGAGATCGTGGTGGTGGATGAAAACGGCATGCGCAGCATCCGCACCCACTGTGGCTCCAAGGGCCACCTGTGCGTGTTTGAGTTTGTCTATTTTGCGCGGAGCGATTCCAGCATCGAGGGCGCCTCGGTGCATATCGCCCGGGAGCGGGCCGGGGCCTACCTGGCACTGGAACACCCGGTGCAGGCCGATGTGGTCATCGGCGTGCCGGATTCGGGGCTGGACGCCGCCCTGGGCTTTGCCAGGCAGTCCGGTATCCCTTATGGCATGGGCTTTGTGAAGAACCGCTATATCGGCCGCACCTTTATCCAGCCCACCCAGAACGAGCGGGAAAATTCCGTGCGCATCAAGCTCAACGCCATGGCCTCCACGGTGAAGGGCAAACGGGTGGTCATGGTGGATGACTCCATCGTCCGCGGCACCACCTGCCGGTACATCGTAAACCTTCTGCGGGAGGCCGGCGCCAAGGAGGTACACATGCGCATCTCCTCGCCGCCCTTCCTCCATCCCTGCTATTTCGGAACCGATATCGACAGCAGAGACAAGCTGGTGGCCTGCCACCACACCGTCCCGGAGATGTGCGAGATGTTCGGGGTGGACAGCCTGGGGTATCTGAGCGTGGAGAGCGTCCAGAAGATCGCCGAAGGGGCAAACTGCGAGTTCTGCGTGGGATGCTTTAACGGTACTTATCCGGCCCAGGTGCCCGAGACCATGAAGAAGGACAAATTTGAACAGCGTCTGGGGCTTCGGGAAAAGAAACGGCTGCAGCAACAGCAGCCCTGATATACAGGAGGATATTATGGTAGAAAAAAGCTTTAGCGAAAGCTACAAGGCCGCCGGTGTGGACGTGACCGCCGGGTACAAAGCGGTGGAGCTGATGAAGGCCCATGTGGCCCGCACCATGACCACCGCCGCCATGTCCCCCATCGGCGGGTTCGGGGGCCTGCTGGAGCTGGACCTCACCGGCATGGAGCATCCGCTGCTCTGCTCCGGCACCGACGGCGTGGGCACCAAGCTCAAGCTGGCGTTCCTGCTGGATCGCCACAGCACGGTGGGCATCGACTGCGTGGCCATGTGCGTCAACGACATCATCTGCTGCGGCGCCAAGCCGCTGCTGTTCCTCGACTATATCGCTGTGGGGAAAAACTACCCCGAAAAGGTGGCGGAGATCGTCTCCGGCGTGGCGGAAGGCTGCGTGCAGGCGGGCTGCGCCCTGGTGGGCGGCGAGACCGCTGAAATGCCGGGCTTCTACCCGGAGGATGAGTACGACCTGGCCGGTTTCTCCGTCGGTGTGGTGGACCGCTCCAAGGTGCTGGACCCGGAGCGCGTGCAGGACGGCGATATCCTGGTGGGCATTGCCTCCTCCGGCGTACATTCCAACGGCTTTTCCCTGGTGCGCAAGGTGTTTGATGTGGAGCACACCGACCTTACCGCCTACGCGGACCGGCTGGGCGCGCCTTTGGGCGAGACGCTGCTTACCCCCACCAGGATCTATGTAAAGCCGGTGCTGAAGCTGCTGGAGGAGGTGGCGGTCAAGTCCATCTCCCACATCACCGGGGGCGGTTTTTACGAGAACATCCCCCGCGCCCTTCCCAAGGGCTTCAAGGCCGTCATCGACCAGGACGCCGTCCGCGTCCTGCCCATCTTTAAACTCATCCAGGAGGTGGGGAACATCCCCACCCGGGATATGTTCAACACCTTCAACATGGGTGTGGGCATGTGTGTGGCGGTGGATAAAAACGACGCGGACCGCGCCTGCCGCATCCTGCGGGAGCAGGGCGAGGACGCCTACGTGATCGGAGAGATCAGGGCCGGCGAGCACGGCGTGGAAATGAGATAAGGAGCGAAAGCGCTATGGTGAATATCGCAGTACTGGTCTCCGGCGGAGGGACCAACCTTCAGGCGCTCATCGACGCCCAGAAGGCGGGGAAGATCCCGGGAGGCCGTATCACCGCGGTGATCTCCTCCAGCCCCGGGGCCTACGCTCTGGAGAGGGCGCGGCAGAACGGCATCGATACCGCTGTGCTGCGCCGGAAGGACTACGCCACCCAGAGCGGCTTTGACGACGCCCTGATCGCGGAGCTCAAAAGCAGGGACATCGGCCTGGTGGTACTGGCGGGCTTTTTGTGCATCCTGGGCAAAAAAGTGACGGACGCCTTTGAGAGGCGCATCCTCAATGTGCACCCCTCCCTCATCCCCTCCTTCTGCGGCAAGGGCTTTTACGGGCTGCGCGTTCACGAGGCGGCCCTGGCTTACGGGGTGAAGGTGACAGGGGCCACGGTGCACTTTGTCAACGAGATCCCGGACGGAGGGGAGATCGTCCTGCAGAAGGCCGTGGACATAGAGCCCGGCGATACCCCCGAGGCCCTGCAGCGCCGGGTGATGGAGCAGGCGGAATGGGAGATCCTGCCCCGGGCCGTGGCGATGTTCTGCCAGGGGACACTGTAAAAAACGAGAAAAACGGACAGAAATACGGAGGTTTGTATGGAGCTTTTGTGTTTGAAAAAGGAACTGGAGCAAAACGCCTATCCCGGCCGCGGCATCGTCATCGGCAAAAGCGAGGACGGGAAACACGGCGTTATCGCCTATTTTATCATGGGCCGCAGTGAGAACAGCCGCAACCGCGTTTTTGTGGCGGACGGCGAGGGGCTTCGCACCGAGGCCTTTGACCCGGCCAAGCTGGAGGACCCTTCCCTCATCATCTACGCCCCGGTGCGGGTGCTGGAGGGAAGCAACATCGTCACCAACGGCGACCAGACCGATACCGTCTACGACTTTATGCGGGAGGGCAAAACCTTTGCCGACGCGCTGCGCACCCGCACTTTTGAGCCGGACGGCCCCAACTGGACTCCCCGCATCTCCGGCGTCCTTGCGCCGAACGGCGACTACCGCCTCTCCATCCTCAAAAGCGACGACGGGCGCCCGGAGGGGTGCCGCCGCTATTTCTACGAATACACTTCCCCCGCGGCGGGGGAGGGGCATCTCATCCACACCTACCGGGAAAACGGGAACCCCATCCCCTCCTTTGAGGGGGAGCCCAAGCGGGTAAAGGTCGTGGGGGATATCGACTCCTTCACCGGCCTTGTGTGGAACGCCCTCAACGCCGACAACAAGGTGTCGCTGTTCACCCGCTTTGTGGAGCTTTCCACCGGGCACACCGAGACCCGCATCGTCAACAAAAATAAGTGAGGAGGTCATTCCCTGTGAAAGAGATGGAACTGAAATACGGCTGCAACCCCAACCAGAAGCCCTCCCGGGTATTTATGAAGGAAGGGGAGCTGCCCATCACCGTGCTGTGCGGCAGGCCCGGCTATATCAATCTTTTGGACGCCTTCAACAGCTGGCAGCTGGTGCGGGAGCTCTCTGCTGCCACGGGGCTGCCCGCCGCCGCTTCCTTTAAGCACGTGAGCCCCGCCGGAGCCGCCGTGGGCAAGCCCCTCTCCGATGTGCTCAAAAAAATCTACTTTGTGGACGATCTGGAGCTCTCCCCCCTGGCTTGCGCCTATGCCCGGGCCCGGGGAGCCGACCGCATGAGCTCTTACGGCGATTTCATTGCCCTTTCCGACGTCTGCGACGTGCCCACTGCGAAGCTCATCCACCGGGAAGTGTCGGACGGGGTGATCGCCCCCGGCTATACCGACGAGGCGCTGGAGATCTTAAGATCCAAGCGCAAGGGAACCTACTGCATCATCCGGATGGACGAGAGCTATGTCCCCGCCCCCGTGGAGCAGAAGGATGTGTTCGGCGTCACCTTTGAGCAGGGCCGCAACGAGCTGAAAATAGACGCCGGCCTGCTGAAAAACCTGGTGACCGACATCAAAAACATCCCCGACGAGGGCAAGACCGACCTGATCATCGCCCTCATCGCGTTAAAATATACCCAGTCCAACTCCGTCTGCTACGCCAAAGACGGCCAGGCCATCGGCATCGGGGCGGGTCAGCAGTCCCGCATCCACTGCACCCGGCTGGCGGGCAACAAAGCGGACGTGTGGTACCTGCGCCAGCATAAAAAGGTGCTGGAGCTGCCCTTTAAGCCGGGCATCCGCCGGGCGGACCGGGACAACACCATCGATGTCTACATTTCCGACGACTATATGGACGTGCTGGCCGACGGCGCGTGGCAGAACTTCTTCACCCGCTGCCCGGAGCCCCTCTCCCGGGAGGAGAAGCGGGCCTGGCTGGATACCATGTCCGGCGTTTCCCTGGGCTCCGACGCCTTCTTCCCCTTCGGCGATAACATTGAGCGGGCCCACAAGAGCGGTGTGGAGTACATTGCCCAGCCCGGCGGTTCCATCCGGGACGACAACGTGATCGACACCTGCAACAAGTACGGCATCGCCATGGCCTTTACCGGCATCCGCCTGTTCCACCATTAAAAGCGGGCCGCGAAGAACTGGAGGAATCGCATGAAAATACTGGTCATCGGCTCCGGAGGGCGGGAACACGCCGTCATCCGCAAGCTTTCGGAAAATAAAACCATCGAAAAGATCTATGCCGCTCCCGGCAACGGCGGCATCTCGGCTCTGGCCGAGTGCGTTTCCATCAAGGCCACCGATATTCCCGCCATGGTGGAGTTCGCTGTGGAAAAAGGGATCGACCTCACCGTAGTGACCCCTGACGACCCGCTGGTGCTGGGGATGGCGGACGCCATGGAAGCCGCCGGGATCCGGGCCTTCGGGCCGCGGAAGAATGCTGCCATCATTGAGGGGAGCAAGGCCTTTGCCAAGGACCTGATGAAAAAATATGGTATCCCCACCGCCCGCTACGAAACCTTTGACGACTGTGAAAAGGCCGTGGACTATGTCCGGCGGCAGGACTGCTACCCCACGGTGGTCAAGGCGGACGGCCTTGCCCTGGGCAAGGGCGTGATCATCGCAGAGGACTTTGATGCCGCGGAAAAGGCTATCCGCTCCATGATGGAGGAGGGAGTCTTTGGAAAAAGCGGCAGCCGGGTGGTCATCGAGGAGTTCCTCACCGGGAAGGAAGTCTCGGTGCTGGCCTTTACCGATTCCCACACCGTGAAGCCCATGGTGTCCTCCATGGACCACAAGCGGGCCCTGGACGGCGACCGCGGGCTCAACACCGGCGGCATGGGCACCATCGCCCCCAGCCCCTATTACACCCCCGAGCTGGCACAGCGCTGTATGGAGGAGATCTTTCTCCCCACGGTGGAGGCCATGAACCGGGAGGGGCGCCCCTTCAAGGGCTGCCTGTACTTTGGGCTCATCCTCACGGAGGAGGGTCCCAAGGTGATTGAATACAACTGCCGCTTCGGAGATCCGGAGACCCAGGTGGTGCTCCCCCTTCTGGAGACCGACCTGCTCACCGTCATGGAGGCCGTCTGCGGGGAGAAGCTCGCGGAGCTTGAGATCCGCTGGAAGAAAGGCGCCGCGGCCTGTGTGGTCATGGCAAGCGGCGGGTACCCGCAGAAGTACACCACCGGCTTTCCCATCAGCGGTCTGGACGAAAAGGGAGACGCCCCTGGAGTCATGGTGTACCACGCCGGCACCAAAAAAGAGGGCGGCCGGTACCTGACGGCCGGAGGCCGGGTGCTGGGCGTCACCGCGGTGGAGCCCACCCTGAAGGAGGCCGTGGAGTCGGCATACCTGGGGGTCAGGACCATTTCGTTCCAAAGCGCCCATTACCGCACCGATATCGGGCAGAAATAAGCCCGCCAGAAAAAAGGAGTGTCAGCTATGGCGGTGTTCCGCTGCTATGTAGAAAAAAAGCCCGCCTTCGCCGTGGAAGCGGCCGGGGTGCAAAATGATATCAAAACGGCCCTGCGTACCGACCGGGTGACCGGCGTACGGGTGCTCAACCGGTATGACTTGGAGAACATCTCCCCGGAGGATTTTGCCATGGCGCGGCAGAATATCCTCTCGGAGCCCCAGTTGGACGACGTGTACGATACCCTGCCGGAGACCGGGGACAGCCGGGTCTTTGCGGTGGAATATCTGCCCGGCCAGTTTGACCAACGGGCGGATTCCGCCGCCCAGTGCATCCAGATCTCCACCTGCAAGGACCGGCCCGCCGTGCGCACCGCCCGGGTCTATGTGATATCCGGCCAGGTGGACGACGGGATGCTGGGTAAGATCAAGGAGATGCTCATCAACCCCGTGGAGGCCAGGGAGGCGTCCCTTGCATTGCCCGAAACCATCGACCAGAAATACGACGCCCCCGCTCCTGTGGAGGTGCTGGAGGGCTTTACCGCCCTCTCCAAAGAGGACCTGGCCGGTTTTATCGGCAGCTACGGCCTGGCTATGGATTTAGATGACATCTGTTTCTGCCAGGAGTACTTTAGAGATACTGAAAAGCGGGACCCCACCATCACCGAGATCCGCATGATCGATACCTACTGGTCCGACCACTGCCGCCACACCACCTTTTCCACGGTGATCGACCGGGCCCGGATCGAGCCCGAGTATGTGCGGCAGGCCTATGACCTGTACCTGGACCTGCGGCACGAGCTGGGCCGCGACCAGAAGCCCGTCACTTTGATGGACCTCGCTACCATTGGCGCGAAGGCCCTCAAAAAGCGCGGCTTGCTCCCTGCACTGGACGAGTCGGAGGAGATCAACGCCTGCTCCGTCAACATCAAGGTGTCGGTGGACGGAGAGGAGCAGGACTGGCTGCTTATGTTTAAAAACGAGACACACAACCACCCCACCGAGATCGAGCCCTTCGGCGGCGCGGCCACCTGCCTGGGCGGCGCCATCCGGGATCCGCTCTCCGGCCGGAGCTATGTTTACCAGGCTATGCGGGTCACCGGCGCGGCAGACCCGCTGCTGCCGGTGCATAAGACCATGAAAGGCAAGCTGCCCCAGAAGAAGATCGTCACCACAGCCGCCGCGGGCTACAGCTCCTACGGCAATCAGATCGGCCTTGCCACCGGGCATGTCTCCGAGGTGTATCACCCCGGCTATGTGGCCAAACGGATGGAGATCGGCGCGGTGCTGGGCGCGGCCCCCAAGGAGAACGTCCGCCGGGAGCGCCCTGCCCCCGGGGATGTGGTGATCCTGCTGGGCGGGCGCACCGGTCGGGACGGCTGCGGCGGAGCCACCGGTTCCTCCAAGTCCCACACCCTGTCCTCCCTGGAGACCTGCGGCGCCGAGGTGCAGAAGGGCAACGCCCCCGAGGAGCGCAAGCTCCAGCGCCTCTTCCGCGACCCTGCGGTCACCCGCCTGATCAAGCGTTGCAATGACTTCGGCGCGGGGGGCGTGTCGGTGGCCATCGGCGAGCTGGCTGACGGGCTCCGGATAGACCTTGCGAAGGTCCCCAAAAAATACGAGGGCCTCACCGGCACCGAGCTTGCCATCAGCGAATCTCAGGAGCGGATGGCGGTGGTCGTGGCCCGGGAGGACCAGGAGAAGTTCGCCGCCCTGGCCGCGGCGGAAAACCTGGAGGCCACACAGGTGGCCGAGGTGACGGAGGAGCCCCGTCTGGTGATGGAGCTGGATGGGAGGGTCATTGTGGACCTCTCCCGGGAGTTTTTAAATTCCAACGGAGCGGAAAAGCACACCGAGGCCTCGGTGGCCGCTCCGGTATTCCCCAAAGCGGCGGAGGAGACCGAGGCGGTGGAGGCCCTGCTGGAGCGGCGCCTTTCCAGCCTGAACCTCTGCTCCCAGAAGGGGCTGGTGGAGCGGTTCGATTCCACCATCGGGGCCGGGACCGTGCTGATGCCTTTCGGCGGCGTCCGCCAGTTGACCCCATCCCAGGCTATGGCGGCCAAGATCCCGGTGCTGGGCGCAGAGACCTCCGACTGCTCTCTGATGGCTTGGGGCTTTGACCCGGAGCTCTCCAGCCTGAGCCCCTACCACGGTGCCATGATGGCGGTGATCGAATCTGCCGCCAAGATCGTGGCCGCCGGTGGAAGCCGGAGCCGCTGCTGGCTCACCTTCCAGGAGTATTTTGAGCGCACCAAAAATGACCCCGCCCGCTGGGGCAAGCCTCTGGCCGCCCTGCTGGGCGCCCTGAAGGCGCAGATGGAGCTTTCCATCGGTTCCATCGGCGGAAAAGACTCCATGTCCGGTACCTTTGAGGATATCGACGTACCGCCCACTCTGGTTTCCTTTGCGGTCTCCACCGCCAAGGCGGAGCAGGTGGTCTCCACCGAGTTTAAAGCCGCAGGACACCCGGTGTATCTGCTGGCTCCCCGGTATGGGGCGGACGGCCTGCCGGACTTTGACAGTGTCCGCGATACCTTTGACAGGATGGAGGCCCTGATTGCCTCCGGGAAGGTGCTCTCCTGCTGGAGCATCTCCATGGGTGGGCTGCTGGACGGCCTGGTAAAGATGGGCTTTGGCAACCGCATCGGGTTTTGCCTAAAGGCCCCCATAGGCCGAAAGACCGCTTTTGACCGCTGCTACGGTGGCTTTGTCTTTGAGTTGGCGGAGGAAGACGCGGCCGCCGGCGAAAAGCTGGGCGAGACCACAGAGGCCTACGAGCTGGAGATCTGTGCTGAGCGGGTCGTCATCCCCATGAACCGCCTGCAGAAGGCATGGGAGGGCACGCTGCAGCCGGTATTCCCCTACCGGATAGAGACCCGGGACGACCGCCCGGATACCTTTACCTTCCGGGCACAGCACCGGGCCGCCCCCGCTGTCAAGGCGGCACGGCCCCGGGTGCTGATCCCGGTGTTCCCCGGCACCAACTGTGAATATGACACCGCCCGGGCGTTCCGTCTGGCGGGGGCGGAGCCGGAGACCTTCGTGGTGCGCAACTTAAGCGCCCAGGCCATCGCGGAGTCGGTGGACGCCTTCGAGCGGCGCATCCGGGCCTCCCAGATCATCGCCATCCCCGGCGGTTTTTCCGGGGGAGACGAACCGGAAGGGTCGGCCAAGTTCATCACTGCGTTCTTCCGCAACCCCCGTATCCGGGAGGCGGTGGAGGATCTGCTGCAGAACCGGGACGGCCTGATGTGCGGCATCTGCAACGGTTTCCAGGCCCTTGTCAAGCTGGGGCTGGTGCCCTTTGGGAAGATTATTGAAACCGACGCCTCCTGCCCCACCCTCACCTTCAACACCATCGGCCGCCACCAGTCCATGCTGGTGCGCACCAGGGTGGCTTCCAACAAGTCTCCCTGGTTGATGCACACCGAGGCAGGGGAGATCCACACGGTGGCCATCTCCCACGGGGAAGGGCGCTTTGTGGCCGGGGAGGAGCTGGTGCAGAAGCTTGCGGAGAACGGACAGATCGCCACCCAGTATGTGGATCTCTCCGGAGAACCCACCTACGACATCCGTTATAACCCCAATACCTCCGTTCATGCCATCGAGGGGATCACCTCTCCCGACGGCCGGGTGCTGGGCAAAATGGGCCACTCCGAGCGCTTCGGCGAGGGCCTGTACCGCAATGTGGAGGGCAATAAGGTGCAGCCCATCTTCCGCGGCGCGGTGGATTATTACCGATAAGAGCGCCTTTTCCCTCCCCGGGCTTTTCGCAGGGTGAAAGGCCCGGGGAGCGGCGTTTTCGGCATGGCCTGACGGTACATAATATCAAACAAGGTCCCGCCCGGGGTATCCCGGGCGGGACCTTGTTTGATATAGGCCGGCCACCTGGCAGTCGTGGCCAGCGTCTACGAGAAAAAACTGCATCCCTGAATGTCCGTCGGAGTCAAAAAGAAAAGGTGAACAGGGCGGCGACGCCAAAAACCAGCAGCTGGGAGATGAGCAGGATCAGCGGCCAATTCCCTCCCAAAAGCAGGGAGGCTTCCGGTGCCCGGCGGCGAAGCAGCAAAGCGCCCCAAAGGGGAAGATGCGGCAGCCCCATGCGCTTTTTTTCTCCGATCAGCGCGCTTCCGCCCTCCCCTCTGAGAACATGTCCCCAGGGTCCCCGCACCTGCGAGGTATGGCTTTGCCACAAAACGGCGCGGACCTCACCCCAGAGGAAGCAGCGGTTCCCGCGGCGCACCCCCTCCGGGGTGAGCACGCAGATTTCCTTTCCCCAAAAAAGAGCACAGACAAGATCCGCCAGGGCACAGAGCAGGACCGGCAGCAGAAGGTTCCTGGACCATGTCCAGAGCGCAGCGGGGTCAAAGAGCAGTTCCTTGCGGGAGAGGGTTCCAAACAGCGAGAGCAAAGCGAATCCCTCCCAGAGGTACAAAAGGAAACAAGCTGCGGGAGCGCAGTACAGCCTCCGGATAACAAAGGGGCGTGACATAAAAAACTCCTTTTTGCAAAGATGATAAGGGCCTGTAAAAAAGCCCCCGGAGGGCCGGAGGCCAGAAGATCAGATTACCTGCTGAGAAGAGCGGACAGGGGCCTTCATAAAGGCCTGGATGAGCAGAAAGACGCCTGCCGCCATAAAAAAGTCTCCCGCGCTGGCAAAGGACATGCCGGGGACCCAGTCAAAATGGATGACATCCCCCAGCAGGATGAACCGGGTGGAGGGGCCGGCGATGCAGTATTCCATCAGAGTACCTGCCTCTATGCGCTGCACAAAGGAGGAGAGCTCCGGCATGGAGAGCACATCGGGGGAGACGGGCATCCGCCAATTGTTTGAGGAGATCACAAGAAAATTGAGCAGGGTGCCTGCTGCCAAAAACCATGTGGAGACAGCCCGGCGGTTGAGAAACAGAAAGATAAAGAGCAGGGCGTATTCCAGCAGCACCGCCGCCCACAGCCAATGGGCGGGAGCCCATCCCGTAAGGCGGTAAAACGGTTCAAACATCGCCTCCACAGCAAAGGCGGCGATGGGGAGCGGCAGCCCGCGCAGCGGGTAGTTTAAAAAATTCCGGAGCCTTCCGCCCCGTATCCACCCCACCGCGATGGAGAGCAGCGCCAGATAGCATAAAAGCATCAGCCCACCTCCCTGGCGGGTTCCCGGGGGGAGAGGCCGTATTTTTCATATCCGCCCATGGAACGGATAAAGGCGTCCACCGCCCGGGGGTGGAACTGCCGGCCGGATTCCTCCAGCAAAATGGAGAGGGCCCGCTGCACCGGCATGCCCTTCCGGTAGGGGCGGTCGCTGGTCATGGCGTCGAAGGCATCTGCCACCCCCAGGATGTAAGCCTCCAGAGGAGTGGCGCGAAAATCGGTGCGGCCGGGGTACCCTTGGCCGTCATAACGCTCGTGGTGGTGCAGGATAATCTTCTTGGTCGCCGGGGGAAGGTCGGTGTCCTCCAGAATGCGGAGGCCGATCTCCGGATGGGATTCGATGGAAGTCCGTTCGTCGGCGGTGAGGGCGCCCGGCTTTTTGAGGATGCCGTCGTCGATACCGATCTTTCCGATATCATGCAGCAGCGCTGCCACGCGGATAGTCTCTACCCGGGAGGAGGAAAGGCGCATGGCCTGGGCAATCTGCACCGAATACGCTTCCACACGTTTGGAATGGCCTTCGGTATATTTATCCTTGGCCTCGAGAGCAGCGGTGAGGACCTTGATCATGTTGTAGTACTGGACCTTGCTGTTGACGTAGAGCTGAAAGGCAAACCGGGCCAGCAGCAGAGGGGCGATAAACAAAATGGAAAGGTAAATTCCGGAGGGTTGACAGATGAGCACCCCAAGCAGATAGCCGATGGGAGCCACCGCTGCAAAGTTTGGAAGCAGCATGACCACGGTGGAGAGCAGTGCCGGGAAAAAGCGGACCTGCCGGTTCAGCGCCAAAAGACCCATCAGGATGGCCGCGTTGCAGATGAGGGTGAGGACGATAAAGAGCAGCGCCGGCCACAGGGAATGGGGAAGGGAAAAATCTCCCGGGATACCGCCCACCAGCAGAAAGACCCGCCCGGGAAGGTAGATGGAGAGAATAAAGTTCCCGGTGTTAAATGCTGTTTTGATCAGAGGCAGAGAGAGAATGTGCCGGAAGGGAGAATCTCTTTTTTCGCCGCGCTCGAACACAAAGAGGGTGCTGACCAGGGTGATGGCGGCGGCGGCCACAGGCCCTTTGACCAAAACGGCGGTAAAGATGCTGATAAACGAAATATCAAGGGC
>JALELV010000009.1 GCA_022768545.1 Oscillospiraceae bacterium | reverse complement strand
GAGATGAAGGACGCTGTGGTCTCCGCCGACATTGTGGACGAGGCGGGCAGGACCCGGAACGTCCCCGCCGCGGAGATGGAACTTGGCTACCGCACCTCTGTTTTTCAGCACCGGAACTGGTGCATCACCCGGGTGCATCTGCGCCTGCGGGAGGGTGACCCGGAGCAGATCCGCCGGTGCATGGAGGATTATATGGAACGCCGGCGGGAAAAGCAGCCCCTGGAGTACCCCAGCGCGGGGTCGGTGTTTAAACGGCCGGAGGGTAACTATGCCGGCGCTCTCATCGAGCAGTGCGGCCTGAAGGGCCGGCGGGTGGGCGGCGCCCAGGTGAGCGAAAAGCACGCGGGGTTTATTGTAAACACCGGGGGCGCCACCTGCCGGGATGTGCTGGAGCTGATCGGTCAGATTCAGCGGGAAGTGGCCGACCAGACGGGATATCAGCTGATCTGCGAGGTCAGGCAGCTGTAAAGCAGCGGATGCTCACGGGCAGACGCCTGCCGGGAGGAAAGAAAAAATGGAGCTTATCATCATCACCGGCCTTTCGGGAGCGGGAAAATCCAAGGCGGTCAACGCCCTGGAGGATATGGGGTACTACTGTGTGGACAACATGCCCCCCAAGCTCATCGTCAGCTTTTTTGAGCTGTACCAGCGGGCCAGGGGCAAGGTGGAAAAGGTGGCCATCGTGGTGGACGCCCGGGGCGGAGACATGTTCCAGGACCTGTTTACGGGGCTGGGACAGCTCAGGGCAAACGGCTGTGACTACAAGATCCTGTTTTTGGACTGCAAGGACAGTGTGATCATCACCCGCTACAAGGAGACTCGCCGCAGGCATCCCCTGATGGAAGGGGAGATCCAGACGGTGGAGGAGGCCATCCGGGCGGAGCGGGAGCTTTTGGCCCGCGCCCGGGAGATGGCGGATTATGTGGTGGACACCACCCTGCTCACCTCTGCCCAGCTCAAGGAAAAGGTGTCGGCGATTTTTTTAAACAACGTGGGGGAACAGCTGCTGGTCACCTGTATGTCCTTCGGTTTTAAACACGGCCTGCCCAGCGACGCGGACCTTGTGTTTGATGTGCGCTGCCTGCCGAACCCTTTCTATGTGGAGGAGCTGCGTCCCAAGACCGGCCTGGACCGGGAGGTGCAGGATTATATTTTCCGGTTCCCGGAGTCGGGGCAGTTTCGGGAAAAGCTGTTTGAGATGATGGATTTTCTCATCCCGCTCTATATCCGGGAGGGGAAGAGCCAGCTGGTGGTGGCCATGGGCTGCACCGGCGGCAAACACCGCTCCGTGGCCTATGCCTCTCTGCTCGCAGAGCATCTGGAGGGGATGGGCGTGGGAGTGGTGACCACTCATCGGGACATGAAAAAAGCGGGAACATAAAAGCGGGGGATGGGGTATGTCCTTTGGAAATGAACTGAAAAAAGAGCTCTGTCGGGGCAGGCTTTCCACCGTGGAGGAGCTTTCGGCCCGTACCCTGGGGATGCTGCTGTTTGCCCGCGCCTTTGGCCCGGAGGCCATGGTGCTCCAGACGGAGAACCGGGCGGTGGCCGGGCTGTACGCCGACAGCATCTTTGCGCTCATCGGCCTTTCGGCCACCATCTCGGTGACTGAGCGGCGCCGGCGCGGCGGAGAAACGGTGTATACCGCCGCTGTGGACAGCGCCGAGGACCGTGCGAAGATCCTGCGCTTTTTTGGCTGGCCGGCGGACGGCACCCAAGGCCTTTCCGCCCTGCCGCAGCGGTTTGACAAGGAAGAAGAGCGGGCCGCCTTTCTGGCCGGCGCCTATCTTGCCTGCGGCAGTGTCATCGACCCGAGCAAGAGCTACCATCTGGAGTTTTCCGTGCGGGCAGAGGGCCTCTGCCGTGCGCTGGAGCAGATCCTGGCGGAGGCTTATCAGCCGCCCAAGGTGTTCCTGCGCCGGGGCAGCTATGTGGCATATTACAAGGAAAGCGGCGCTGTGGAGGACCTGATCACCCTGATGGGCGGCGCAAAATTTTCTTTGGAGATCATGAACGTCAAGGTATATAAAAGCATCCGCAACCGGGTGAACCGCACGCAGAACTGCGAGATGGCAAACCTGGAAAAGACGGCGATGGCCTCCGCTGCCCAGTGCGAAGACATTGAGTTTTTGCTTTCGCAGCGCGGGCCGGAGTTTCTTCCGGAGGATCTGCGGGAGCTCGCCCTGCTTCGGGCGGAAAACCCGGACATGTCCCTGCGGGAGCTTGGGGAATCCCTCTCCCAGCCGCTGACCCGGTCCGGGGTGAACCACCGGCTCAAAAGGCTTTCCGCCCTGGCGCGGGAGCTGAGGGAAAAGGTGTTGGAAACAGATTAGAAGAAGGAGGGCGACCGCCCATGGGGGAGTTTGCGCATCTGCATGTACATACGGAATACAGCCTTTTGGACGGTGCCTGCCGCATCCCGCAGCTGATCGCCCGGGCAAAGGAACTGGGCCAGCGCTCCCTGGCCATTACGGATCACGGGGTGATGTACGGTGTCATCGATTTTTATAAAGAGGCAAAAAAACAGGGGATCCATCCGGTCATCGGCTGTGAGGTATACACGGCGCCCCGTACCCGGTTCGACAAGGTATACCGGATGGACACGAGCCCCTATCACCTGGTGCTGTTGTGCCGGGACAACCGGGGCTACCAGAACCTGACGCAGCTGGTCTCCAAGGCCTATCTGGACGGCTTTTACTTTAAGCCCCGGGTTGACCGGGAGCTTCTGCGTGCCCACAGCGAGGGGCTCATCGCCCTTTCGGGGTGCCTGGCCGGAGAGGTGCAGCGCCGCCTGATGGAGCGGGATTACGCCGCCGCGAAGAAGGCGGCTCTGGAGCATCTGGAGATCTTCGGCGAGGGCAACTACTATTTGGAGGTGCAGGATCACGGGATCCTGGAGCAGCGCCAGATCCTGCCGGAGCTGCAGCGCCTTTCCCGGGAGACGGGGATCCCCCTGGCGGCCACCAACGACGTCCACTACACCCGGAAGGAGGACGCCCGGGCTCAGAACATCCTGGTGTGCATCCAGACCGGTCGGACGGTAAATGACCCCAACGACATGGAATTTCAGACCGAGGAGTTTTACCTCAAAAGCCGGGAGGAAATGCTGGCGGCCCTGCCGGGTTTTGAGGAGGCGGTGGAAAACACCCAGAGGATAGCCGACCGCTGCCAGGTGGAGTTTGAGTTCGGCGTCACCAAGCTGCCCTACTTCCGCGCCCCGGACGGGGAGGACAACCAGCATTATTTTGAGCGGCTGTGCCGGGAGGGGCTTGCCCGCCATTACGGCGAAAACCCGCCTGTGGAGGTGCGCCGCCGCCTGGAATACGAGATCGGCGTCATCACCCAGATGGGGTATGTGGATTATTTCCTGATCGTCTTTGACTTTATCAACTACGCTCGCACCCACGGCATCCCTGTGGGGCCGGGAAGAGGCTCTGGCGCGGGGAGCCTGGCCGCCTATTGCATCGGCATCACCGGTATCGACCCCATCCGCTTTCAGCTGCTGTTTGAGCGCTTTCTCAACCCGGAGCGGGTATCCATGCCGGACTTTGATATTGACTTCTGCTATGAAAACCGCCAACGGGTCATCGACTACGTCATCGCCAAGTACGGCGAGGACCACGTGGCCCAGATCATCACCTTCGGCACCATGGCGGCCCGGGCCGCCATCCGGGATGTGGGGCGGGCCCTGGCCATCTCCTACCAGACGGTGGACTCGGTGGCCAAGCTCGTGCCCAACGAGCTGCGCATGACCATCGACAAGGCCCTTGCCTCCTCACGGGAGCTGAAGGCCCAGTATGACGCCGACCCCGCCATCCGCGACCTCATCGATACGGCGCGGCAGCTGGAGGGGATGCCCCGGCACGCCTCCACCCACGCGGCCGGCGTGGTGATCACCCGGGACCCGGTGGTGAGCTATGTCCCGGTGCAGAAAAACGACGAGGCGGTGGTCACCCAGTTCCCTATGACCACCCTTGAAGAGCTGGGCCTTCTGAAAATGGACTTTTTGGGGCTGCGCAACCTGACGGTCATCAGCGACACCGAAAAGACGGTGCGCCGGGAGGACCCGGATTTCTCTGTGGAAAAGATCCCGCTGGACGACCCGGAGGTGTTCCGGATGCTGGCGGCGGGGGATACCCAAGGGGTGTTCCAGTTCGAATCCGCGGGGATGCGGGGAGTGCTGGTGAGCTTGGGGCCGAAGTCCATCGAGGACATGATCGCGGTGATCTCCCTGTACCGGCCGGGGCCCATGGAGTCCATCCCCAAATACGTGGAAAACCGCCACCACCCCGAAAAGGTGACCTACCGGCACCCGCTGTTAAAGCCCATTCTGGATGTGACCTACGGCTGTATCGTCTACCAGGAGCAGGTGATGCAGATCTGCCGGGAGCTGGCGGGCTTCTCCTATGGGCGGGCCGACCTGGTGCGCCGCGCCATGAGCAAAAAAAAGCATGACATCATGGAGAAGGAGCGGAAAAACTTTATCCACGGCCTGTACGGGGAGGACGGTACCTGCATCGTGAAGGGCTGTGTGCAAAACGGCGTGCCGGAGGAGGTCGCCAACGAGATCTTTGACGAGATGAGCGGCTTTGCCTCCTACGCTTTCAATAAATCCCACGCGGCGGCCTATGCCGTGGTGGCCTACCAGACAGCTTATCTGAAGTGCCACTACCCCATGCAGTATATGGCTGCTCTCCTCACAAGCGTTTTGGATTCCACCTCCAAGGTGACAGAGTACATCGAGGAGTGCAGCCGCCTGGGCATCCAGGTGCTGCCGCCGGATGTGATGGAGAGCGGCATGGGCTTTACCGTGGCGGGCGGAAAGATCCGCTTTGGGCTGCTGGCGGTGAAAAACCTTGGCCGGGGGCTCATCCGGGATATCATTGCCCAGCGGGAGGAGGCGCCTTTTGAAGATTTTGAGGACTTCTGCGAGCGCATGCACGACCTGGACCTCAACCGCCGCAGCATGGAGAGCCTTATCAAATGCGGCGCGCTGGACCGCTTCTCCGAAAACCGCAGGCAGATGCTTCTGGGCTATGAACTGCTCAGCGAGAGCATCTCGGAGACCCGCCAGAAAAACCTGGAGGGCCAGCTGGGCTTCTTCGACACCATGGAGAATGTAAAAAAAGAGCGCTACCGCCTACCTGATGTGGAGGATTTTCCCTATATGGAGCGGCTGAACCTGGAGCGCGAGGTGACCGGAATGTATCTCTCCGGCCATCCCCTGGGCCAGTATGCAAAGCTGATCCCGCAGCTCGGAACGGCAAAGATCTCTCAGATAAGCTCCGAGGAATACGACGGCAAAACAGTGGACATCCTGTGCATTGTGGCGGCAAAGCAGCTCAAGACCACCCGCAGCGGCGACGCCATGGCCTTTGTCACCCTGGAGGATACCACCGGCACCATGGAGATGCTGGTGTTTGCCAAAACCCTGCAGCAGTGCTCCGCCCTGCTCGTGCCGGGCGGCACCGCCGTGGTGACCGGGCGCATCAGCGCCCGGGAGAATGAGGACGTCAAGCTCATCTGTGAGCGGGTCTCCACAGTGGATGACCGCATTGCCGCGAGACGATCCACCAAAAGTGCCGCGGCGGCGGGCACGGGCGTAAGGCCCGGGCTCTATTTGAAGCTGCCTTCCAAGGACACACCGGTGTTTTTCAAAGTAAAAAACCTGCTGGAGATCTTTGACGGGGAGACGCCGGTCTATTTTGCCTTTGAGGCGGAGCGCACCACGGCCCTCGCCAGCCGGGCGCTGTGGGTGTCGGTCAACGGCGTCCTGGTGCGGGAGCTGGGAAGGCTTTTGGGGGAGGACAAGGTGATGGTGGTCACGGGCTGATCCCCTTTTTCTTCCGCCGTTTTTGGCCTTTTTTTGAAAGACCTTGGAAAAAAAGGTTGAATTGCAGGGCGGCTTGTACTATAATTAGTCTGATTTTAACAAATTCATATGTCCTATAACGTATTCTAAAAAGCGACACTGCGGTTTCGGCGGGCAGCCGCCTGGAGCGGGTGAAAAGACATAGGAGGTACCAAAATGGCAAACATGAGAAAGATCGGCGTCCTCACCAGCGGCGGAGATGCCCCCGGTATGAATGCGGCGATCCGCGCGGTAGTGCGCGCTGGCCTGAGCAAGGGAATGGAAGTCATGGGCATCGTGCGCGGGTACAACGGCCTGATCCACGGCGACATGATCAAAATGGATGAGAGTTCCGTTACCGGTATCCTCCAGAAGGGCGGAACGGTTTTGGGCACCGCCCGCTGCCTGGAGTTTAAAGAAGACGCCGGAATTGAGAGAGCCAAAGATATGTGCCTGAAAACCGGCCTGGACGGCATCGTCGTGATCGGCGGCGACGGCTCCTACCGCGGAGCCCGGGATCTTTCCCTTAAGGGGATCCCCTGCGTGGGCCTTCCCGGCACCATTGACAACGATATTTCCTCCACGGAATATACCATCGGCTATGACACTGCCATGAATACCGTTGTCCAGATGGTGGACCGCCTGAGAGACACCTCCACTTCCCATGATCGCTGCGCCGTGGTGGAAGTGATGGGGCGCGGCGCGGGCTGGATCGCCCTCAACGCCGGCATCGCCACCGGAGCCATTGCCATCCTTGTCCCCGAGGTGGCCGTTGATGTGGATCGCGATATCGTTGCCCCCATCAAGGCTTCCCTGGCCAAGGGCAAAAATACCTTCGTGGTCATGGTGGCCGAAGGGATCGGCCATACGGCTGAGCTTGCCAAGGAGATCGAGGCCAAGACCGGCGTGGAGTCCCGCGCCACCATTTTGGGCCATGTACAGCGGGGCGGTTCCCCTACCCTGCGTGACCGTGTCGTTGCCACTCAAATGGGCTATTATGCTGTTGAATTGCTGGAAAAAGGCATTGGAAACCGTGTGGTAGGCCTTAAAGGAGAAAAGGTCGTGGATTATGATATCCTTGAAGGGCTCAACATGAAAAAGCCCATCGACGCCGAGATGTTGGAGATCGCCAAGGCAGTTGCCCTTTAAAATAAAGAAGCGGGAATGTTTTCCCGAATGTTCGGTTTACCGCGAAAGAAAAAGGTGCCGCCCCGGTTTACACCGGGACGGCATTTTTGTGCTTTTGGGCGCCGGCGCAGGCGCCTTCCCGCGGCACCCCATTTTTTGGCAGGGAGAGTTTGCCGAAAAATGCAATAATTTGCGCCGCTGGAATTACTAACCTATTGATAATTTCCTCCGCAGAGTATAAAATTAAAATGATATGCCGTGCCGCAGAAAAGGCGGTGGGCGGGAAGCGGAAGCCTTTTAGACAGAGAGGGCGTACAGCGCCTGAAGAAGGGGAGAAAAGCGATGAAAAAGGGATTGGCCGCGCTGCTTGCGGCGATGATGGTACTGACCCTTGCCGCCTGCGGAGGGCAGGCACAGGGCCCGGAGCCGGATCTGATCGACGGAGAGGGGACGGTGCTCTCCCGGGAGGAAGAGGAAGAAAGCTCCGGATACATAGAAGAGTTCCCGGATGCGGAGGATGACCCGACGGAGGAGAGCACGCCCTCTTCGGCGGCGTCATCGTCCGCCGCTTCCAGCGCAGCCTCCTCCGCTGCATCCTCCCAGCCTCAGGCTTCCAGCAGCCAGAGCAGCAGCCAAAGCTCCGGGAGCAGCCAGAGCGTCTCCTCCGGTTCGTCTTCTTCGGGCTCCTCCGGCGGGTCGTCCTCTGTGGTGGATTCCGGGGAATACCGCGCGGTCTGGATCTCCTATCTGGAGCTGGAGGGGATCCTCAAAAACCAGTCCAAATCCTCCTTCCGGGCCAGCGTGCGGGATATGTACGACAATGCGGTGGATCTCGGCCTCAATACGGTGATCGTCCAGGTGCGCCCCTTCGGAGACGCCATCTATGAGTCGGATTATTTTCCCTGGTCCTATATCTGTACCGGCACCGAAGGGGAGGACCCGGGATATGATCCCCTGGACATTCTGATCGAAGAGGCCCATGACCGGGGACTGGAGTTTGAGGCCTGGGTGAACCCCTACCGCATCCGTTCCTCCGGTTCCGGCAAGGCGCTGAGCAGCGACAACCCTGCCAGGGACTGGCAGGACGGCACCGATTATGTGGTGAGCTACGGCGGCGGGCTGTACTACAACCCCGGCCGCGCCAAGGTGCGCAAGCTCATCATCGGCGGTGTGGAGGAGCTGGTGAAGAATTACGATGTGGACGGCATCCATTTTGACGATTATTTTTACCCTTCGCCCGATGAAAGCTTTGATGAAGAGGCCTATGACGATTACCGGGATGACGGCGGCGACCTGAGCCTGGGAGACTGGCGGAGGGAAAACGTCAACATCCTCATCAAGGATGTCTATTCCGCTGTCAAGGCCATAGACAGCTCGGTGCGGTTTGGTGTGAGCCCCCAGGGCAACACCGCAAACAACTACAACAGCCAGTACATAGACGTCGACAAATGGCTCTCCAGCCGTGGATATGTCGATTACATCTGCCCGCAGATCTACTTTGGGTTTGACAACGCGAGCCTGCCCTTTGAGGACACGGTATCGCTCTGGAACAAAAAAATCAGAGCCTCCGGCATTGACCTGTATGTGGGGCTCGCTGCCTATAAGGTCGGGAAGGAGGACACCTGGGCGGGCTCTTCCGGCAAGAACGAGTGGAAAAACGCCGGGGATATTTTGGCACGCCAGGTGGAGGCGGCAAGGGAATACGGGAAATATGAAGGGTTTTCCCTGTTCAGCTACCGGTCGCTCTTTGCTCCGGAATCCGGCGTGAAGGCCCTGGTAAAAGAGGAACGGGCGGCCCTGGAAGACCTGCTGACCTAACGGGAAAGAAGCGAAAACAGACGAGGACAGATAAAGGAGTGCCGGGCAAACAGACAGAAAACCCCGGCGAGGGAGGTTTCACGTGGCAAATTTACTGAAGAATAAAAAAGTGCTGGGTATCGTCCTTGCGGTGGTGTTTGCGCTGATCACCGTATCGGCGGTATTTGCGGCGGTGCTTGCGGGGCCCCGGGCGTCCGGAGAGGGGACTTCATCCTCCGCAGTATCGGAGGATGAAGGGCAGGATGGGGAAGAGCCGTCTCAGGAGGACGCCTCCGGCGGGGAGGAGCTTTCCGGAAGAGAACCGGAGGAGGAAGAGACGCTTCCGGTGGCTTTCAACCGCCCGGCAGAGATGCGGGCGGTGATGCTGGTGCCGGGCAGCGACTTTATCAAAGACGGCGTTTTTACCGATTCTGTGGTGAAGGCGGATATTGACGCCGCCATTGCCAGCGCTAAAAAGCTTACCATGAACACCATTCTCATCGATTCGGTCTACAGCGACCTTCTGCTCTATCAGGGCGAGGGTGCTGCCGCTGTACCCTGCGGCTTTGACGTGATGGAATACATCGTGGAAAAGTGCCGGGAGAACAACCTCTATGTCTACAGCACCTTCGATGTGCTCAAGCTTTTGGACGGCGGTAAGATGGCGGAGGTCCGGGCGGTGGACAGCGATGTTCTGGACAGTATTTATAAACGCGCCGAGGCCTTTGGCGAAAAATACAAGGTAGACGGCGTTATGCTGGACTGCTATTACCTGGAAAAGAGTGACCAGAGCTACCGCACTTACCTGAAAAACGGCGGTGGGATGGGCTTTGAAAACTATCTTTCCGATTCGGTCCGTTCCGCGGTGTCCATTTCCGCCCAGGGGATCCGGGCGGGTAACCGCAGCATCCAGGTGGGCCTGCTCTCCACGGAAGTGTGGGCCAACGAAGAGAGCAGCGAGGAGGGCTCCGCCACGGCGGCTTCCTTCCAGGCGCTTTACGACGGTTTTGCCGACGTCAAGGGCTTTATTGAGCAGGATATGGTGGATTTTGTCACCGTAAAGGCCTTCGGAGCCATCAGCAGCCAGACCGTCCCTTTTAAAACGGTGGCGTCCTGGTGGTCGGACGTGGCCTCGCAAAACGGGATCCCGCTGTATATCATGCACGCCTCCAGCAAGAGTGTCTCCACCGAAGCAGGCTGGGCAAGCCCCGAAGAGCTCACCGAACAGGTGCGGGCGGCGCAGGAGCTGCCGGGCTTTTTCGGCAGCGTGTTTGACTCTCTGGGGCGCCTTGCGGCCGACCCACAGAGCGCCACCACCACCCTGATCAAGTATTATAACGATGAGCTGAACATGGAGTACTTCTTGACCCAGCTTTCCATCACCAAGCCGGAGAAGAAGGAATTTGTCACCAACGAGCCGTCGGTTACCTTTGCCGGTGCCTCCGACCCGAACTTTGACGCCCTGATCAACGGCGAAAAGCTGGAGCGGGACGCCAACGGCTTTTTCAGCATCACGGTGAACCTGAAGGACGGGAAAAACACCTTTACCTTTAAGCACAAGACCCAGACGGAGGTCTACACCATCACCCGGGACCTCAATATCCTCAAGGATGTGGAGCCTCAGGGCAATATCTCGGTGGTGGGGCAGAGCGACATCACCATCACCGCCATGGCCTACGAAGGGGCCAAGGTCTACGCCATGGTGGGCGGCGTCCAGGTGCCCATGAGCATCACTACGGCGGATGACGACAACACCGACAAGGACTCCAACTTTAAAAAGTTCGCCGGTACCTTTACTGCTCCGGCGGCCACCAGCTCGGAGCAGAAGCTGGGGAATATTGTGGTATATGCCAGCTGGGAGGGCTTTGACAAGAGCCTCCAGGGGGCCTATGTGACGGTGAACAAAAAGGCGGTGCTGGGGGACGGCGTTATGGTGCAGGTGACGGCCAAATCGGCGGAGACCTTCCCCGACACGACCTCCGATGACCTCTCCTATCCCGATTATTTCCCCATGTGCAAAGGCACCCTGGATATCACCCTGGGCGACGAGATCATCTACAAAAACGGGGGCACCACCTATTCTTATTACAACCTCCAGTCCGGCAAACGGGTGTATTCCAAAGATATCACCACGGTGGACGAGGACAAAAACCCGCTGGGCGACAACCTGATCAAGGGCCTCACGGTCACCAGCGACAGCAGCAACACGAGCGTGATCCTCAACATGACGGAGAAGGCGGCGTATACCTTTAAGTACTCCTCCAGCGAGGTAGCTATCACCTTCGATTATACAAAGTCCGTCCCGGATGACCTCTCACTGAATAAGAACCCGCTGTTCTCCTCGGCGACGTGGTCCGGCACCACTCTGAAGCTGAAGCTCAAAAACAGTTTTCTGGGCTTTTACGCCTACTACAACAACAATGGGCAGCTGGTGTTCCAGTTTAACAACCCGCCCGCCTCTCTGGGCAAGGCGCGGATCGCGCTGGACCCCGGCCACTGCAGCACCGACCCCGGGGCTATCGGCTTCTATAAAGACCCGGATACCGGCAAGCAGATCAACGAGTACGACATCAACCTCGCCATTACCCGCTATGTCAAGGAGTATTTGGAGGACGAGGGGATCGACGTCTACATGGTGAACACCACCAGCGGCTATGTGTCCCTGCAATCCCGCATGAGCCAGTGCAAGAGCCTCGACCCCCATCTGGTGCTCTGCATCCACGCCAACTCCGCCGCAAGCTCCAGCGCGTCCGGCACCGAGGCATACTACTTCAACAAATACTCCGCTGCCCTTGCCAAGACGGTGAGCAGCAAGGTGGCAAGCGCCCTGGGCACCACCAACCGGGGCAGCAAGTTCGGCCGCTTTTACATGACGCGGGACAGCGAGTTCCCCGCAATTTTGCTGGAGACCGGCTTTGTTTCCAATGAAAATGAGTTTTCCAAGCTGATCTCCAAGAAATACCAGAAAGCGGTGGCCAAGGCCATCGTGAACGGTGCCATCGATTTTCTGGAGGATTCCGGCATGGGCAATACCGCCACCGGAACGCAGTCGGTGGGCAGCAGCGGAGGCGAAGTCATCGCCGTCACCGGGGTGGAGCTCAATAAAACGAGCCTTTCCCTGAACTCCGGAGAGACCTACGAGCTCAACGCCGCGGTTTCTCCCAGTACGGCCAGCAACCAGAACGTCATCTGGAAGACCTCCGACTCCAAGGCGGCCACCGTGAGTGAGAGCGGCAAGGTAACGGCCATCAGCGCCGGCACCGCCACCATCACAGCCACCACAGAGGACGGGGGCAAGACGGCCTCCTGCAAGGTGACGGTCACCGGTACCGGCGTTTCGGTGACAAAGGTGGAGCTCGACGAGACCTCCATGACCCTGCTGAAAGGGAAAACAGCGGTGCTGACTGCCACGGTGAGCCCGGATAACGCCACCAATCAGAGCGTTTCCTGGAAGAGCTCCGACACCGGAGTCGCCGCGGTATCCTCCTCCGGTAAGGTGACGGCCAAGGCTGCCGGTACCGCCACCATCACGGTGACCACAGAGGACGGGGGCAAGACCGCCTCCTGTAAAGTGACGGTGACCGAGACCGGAGCCGCGGTGGAGAGCATTAGCCTGAGCAAGACAGAGCTCTCACTGGGGGTGGGGAGCGCCCAGACGCTGGACGTCATCTTTAAACCCTCCAATGCGGGCAATACCGACGTGAGCTGGAAGAGCTCCGACACCGGCGTTGCCACGGTGTCCTCCTCCGGCAGGGTGACGGCCAAAGCGGCGGGAAGCGCCACCATCACGGCCACCAGCGCCGACGGGGGCAAGACCGCCTCCTGCAAGGTGACGGTGACCGAGAGCACCTCCGCCGTCACCTCGGTGACGCTGGATGTCACCTCTCTCTCGCTGAAAGAGGGGGAGGAATACAAGCTGGAGGCTACGGTCTCCCCAAGTACCGCCTCCAACCAAAATGTCACCTGGGAATCCTCCAATGAATCGGTGGCCACGGTTTCTTCCAGAGGCGTCGTCACAGCCCTGAAGGCCGGAACGACAAAGATCGCCGTCACCTCGGAATCGAACCCCAACCGCTATGCCCTCTGCACCGTCACGGTGACGGCACGGGGGGATGTGGCGGTCACCGGGATCACGGCGGGAGAATCCGGGACGATAGAGCTTGCGGCAGGGGAGAGGAAAAAGCTTTCCTATACCATTTCTCCCTCTAACGCGGCAAACCAGGGCGTTTCCTGGAAGAGCTCCGACACTTCCGCCGCCACGGTTTCTTCCATGGGAAACGTGACGGCTCAAAGCCTGTCCTCTGACCGGACGGTGACCATTACCGCCACCACCAAAGACGGTGGGTTTACCGCCACCTGGACGGTCCTTGTGAAGGGGAGAAGCTCGGGTTCCTCTTCCGGATCCTCTTCGGAGAGCCCGTCCGGCTCTTCTGAGAGTTCCTCCGGCTCATCGTCGGAGGAAAGCTCTTCTGAGGGAGCCTGATTTTTGGGCATATGATGGGCCTCCCCCTGCCCCGCATGGTGCGCGGGGCAGGGAGAGGCCTGTTTGCGTTTGGTCGGGATGCCTTGCTATTTTCTGGCAAAAAAGATATAATATCTTTTTAATATGACCAGAGGAGATGTTGCTGTTTTGGCACAGAATGGATCACAGGATCTGGGACAGGGAAAAGTGGGAAAGCTTTTGCTCCAGCTGGCAATCCCTGCCATCACGGCCCAGCTTGTCAACATGCTTTATAACATCGTAGACCGGATCTATATCGGGCATATCCCGGGGGTGGGGGCGGCGGCCCTCACCGGAGTGGGGGTCACCATGCCGGTGATCATTCTCATCATGGCCTTCAGCAGTCTGGTGGGGATGGGCGGCGCGCCCCACGCCTCCATCCAGATGGGAAAGGGGAACGACAAGGGTGCGGAAGAGATACTGGGAAACTGCTTTGTGCTTCTTGTCGGGGTCTCTGTGGTGCTCACAGCATGTTTTTTGATTTTTGCCCGGCCGCTGCTGATGATGTTCGGGGCCAGCGAACAGACGGTGCCCTACGCGCTGGAATACATGAACATTTATGTCTCCGGTACTTTGTTTGTGCAGCTTTCCCTGGGGCTCAACGCCTTTATCACCAGCCAGGGCTTTGCCAAAACGGGAATGCTCACGGTGGTCATCGGCGCAGTGACTAACATCCTGCTGGACCCGCTGTTTATTTTTGTCTTTGATATGGGGGTCTCCGGCGCGGCGTGGGCCACCATCCTCTCCCAGGCGGTATCCTGCGCCTGGGTGATGGCATTTCTGCTGGGCAAAAAGACGCGGCTCCGCCTTCGCTGCGAGAACCTGCGGCTTCGAGCCAAAGTGCTGCTGCCTGTGCTGGCGCTGGGCGTTTCCCCTTTTATTATGCAGAGCACCGAGAGTTTGCTGAGCATTGTGCTCAACACATCCCTGCTCAAATACGGCGGGGACCTGGCCGTGGGGGCCATGACCATCCTCGCCAGCGCCATGCAGATCCTCAATCTGCCTATGATGGGCCTGGCCCAGGGTGCACAGCCCATTATCGGGTACAATTTCGGAGCTGGGGCCACCGACCGGGTGAAAAAAGCTTTTCGACTGCTCTTTACCTGTTCAGTGCTCTACGCGGCGGTTTTCTGGGCGGTGATACAGCTCTGCCCTCAGGTGCTGGTGCGCCTGTTTGGAAGCGACCCGCAGCTCATTGAGTTCACGGTGTGGGCGGCGCGCATCTACTTTGGTGCGGCGGTGGTGCTGGGGGTGCAGATCTCCTGCCAGCAGACCTTTATCTCGGTGGGGCAGGCAAAATCCTCCCTGTTTTTGGCGCTGCTGCGCAAGATCATTTTGCTGATCCCGCTGATCTATCTCCTGCCGTGCTTTTTCTCCGACAAGGTGTTCGCCGTGTTCCTGGCGGAACCCATTGCGGATTTTCTGGCTGCGGCCAGCACCTTTGCCCTGTTTATGTTCCAGTTTAACAAGATCCTCGGCAAGCGGGAGAAAGAGATCGCCGAAGGACGGAGCTGATTCGGAAAGAGCCGCGCCCTTTTCCCGGCAGCGTATCCGACATATCCCAAATAAAAAAGGCCGTGCTCCACTCTTGTGGAGCACGGCCTTTTTGACTGCCGCATACGGCTCTTTCGGCTCTCCCCCGGGCGCATTGAACATGCCGGGACATTTTGCATAAAAATGGGCGGCAGCTTGCGCTGCCGCCCTGAAATCTGCTTGGGAAAGAGGATTTTGGCAAAAAGCCCTTATCCCTCGATGGCAATGTATTTTTTCTGCTCTATCTGCTTCTGTTCCTTTTTCGGAAAGCTCAGGGTCAGAATGCCGTTTTCAAACTTGCCGTGGATATCGGCCTCCGTGACTCCCTCACCCACATAGAAGCTTCTGCTGCACTGGCCGGCGTAGCGCTCTTTGCGGATGTAGCGGCCTTTCCGGTCAGTCTCGTCCTTATCAAGGCCCTTGGCGGCGCTGACGGTGAGATAACCGTTTTCCACCGAGGCGTTGATCTCGTCCTTTTTGAAACCGGGCAGGTCGATATCCAGCTCGTACCCCGTGTCGGTCTCGCGGACATCGGTTTTCATCAGGTTCTTGGCGTGCTTGCCGTACAGCGGGTCACGCCCGTCAAAAAAGCTGCGGTCAAAGGGAAAATCAAAAAATTCGTCGAACAGGTTTTCACCAAAAATGCTGGGCATCATAAGTCATTCCTCCAATTCAAATCTGTTTACAATGCCTTCCGGGAAGTGCCCCTTCGGAGCCCTTCCTTTTTGGTACGCCTTTATTATATCCCACTTTTTAGCACTGTCAATAGAAGAGTGCTAATATTAAAAAATTGTTTTAATTCCATGCCATGTTTTGTAACAAATGGACAGGAGAGACAAAAAAGGCAGCCGCCTCGGGGCGGCTGCCGGGAAAAGCACGGAAAAACAGCGGAGGGTTCAGTCCTCGTAGCGGCCTTTGGCGAGCAGCTCTTTTTCCCGCATCATCACACGTCCGCGGGCTATGACGCCGTCTATTTGAAGGGCGTCATCCAGCAGCAGGATATCCGCGTCGCTGCCCGGGGCAATGCAGCCCTTGCGGGGGTACAGGTCCAGGGCCCGGGCGGTATTTTGGGTGCAGAGGCTGACAGCTTCGGAAAAGCCCACTCCGCACTCCCGGTGCAGGCAGAGGACGGTCTTGTAAAGGGAGGTCATTTTGGCGGCGGTGATGCCGATGAGTTCCTGCCCAGGGCCCCATTTGGGCATGCTGCCGTTGGAATCGGAGCTCAGGGTGACATGGCCCTCGGGGGCCTCCTCCAGGGCTTTGGCGATCTGCCGGGCCACGGGCAGGGGCTCATCATCGCTGGTAAAGTCGATGAGGCCGCCCAGGGAGGCGAAGCGGAGGGCATCCTCCGGGCAGTTGCAGCAGTGGGTGGGGCGGAAATGCCGGATGGGGATGGGGGAACTTTGGAGCACATCGAAGATGAGACTCAGCCCCTGGCCGCTGCGCCCGGTGTGCAGGTGCACCACCCCCGGCTTGCCGGAGAGCAGCCCCGCGATGCGCACCTCCGCGGCAAGGCGGGTAAGCTCCTCCCGGGTGAGCTGGGAACACCGGTGGTCCGAGATGGCGATCTTGACGCCCAGGACCTCCCGGATAAAGACGATGTCGTCCCCCACGCTGCCGGTGATGGTGGGGGAAGGATGCTCATAGGCGCCGGTAAGGCAGAAGGCGGTGACGCCCTCCTCTTGGAGGGCCTTTGTTTTGGCCACCAGGTTTTGAACGCTGCGGGTGCGGGAGTCGGTGCCCAGGACGCCCACCACGGTGGTGACCCCGGCCCGGAGAATGGAGGAGAGCTGGATCTCCGGTACCCGGCTGGAAAAGCTGCTCTCCCCGCCGCCGCCGGTAACGTGGACGTGCTGGTCGATGAGCCCGGGTACGGCGCGCCGCCCGCCGGCGTCCCAGACCTCCACCTCCCCCAGGGAGGAAAGCCCCGATAAAACGGGGTCAATGCCGTGGTTTACGGCGAGGATCTTCTCACCGAAGATCAGAATATCCTGCATGCCCCGGTCCTCCGGAGCAAAGAGCCTGACATTTTTGATAAGCAGCATGACTGCACCGCCTTTTTACGGAAAAAGTCCGGAAAATTCCGGCCAAAGCCATTATACAACGGAAGGGAGGGCCTGACAATCACCGGAGGCGTTCTAACGGTGGGCGGCTTGTCATATTCTGTTACAGAGGAAGGGAGGGGCTTCCATGAGAAAAAACACCGCCGGGAGAAGGCCCCGAAGAGGGCGGGAAGGGTATGAACCGGACACAGCGGGGGTATGGGGGATGCAGGTGCTGCTGTGTGTGGCGCTCATCTGTGCCGCCGCGGGGCTTCGGGCCGCGGGGCTTCCGCTTTATGAGGAGCTTCGGGACGGGTTTTCCCAGGCTGTGCAGGAGCCGGACATCGACCTTGCCCAGGTGCTCCCCGCTTTGAGCTTTGGGGTACAGCGCCCGGAAGAGGGCGGGCGGGCCGAAGCGGACGCGGATATGGAAACGCCGGAAACGGAGAACCTGCCGGAACAGGGGAAGGCCGGTGCGCCGGCCGAGAGCTCTGAGGAGAAGCTGGCAAAACTCCAGGGTTATATTCAGCGTTATCTGCCCGAGGGAGCAGAAAAAGCCGGGGAGGCGGCGCCGGTACAGGAGGAAGAAGGCCCGGAAGACGCGGGCCTTTCCGGCGGGCAGGGGGGATATCTGCCCACGGCGTTCCCCGCCGCCGGCAAGACCTGGAAGGCTCCGGAAGGGGTTTCCCTCTCCCCGGTCATCACCACGGCGAGGGCGCTGCTCCCCCTGCCCCGGGCCACGGTCACCTGCCGGTTTGGCTACCGGTACCACCCTGTCACCGGAGAGGAGGATTTCCACACCGGGATCGACCTGGCGGCTCCGGAGGGCACCGCCGTGGCCGCGGCCTTCCCCGGCGTGGTGGAAGAGACGGGGGAATCACCGGTCTACGGCCGGTATATCCTGCTGCGCCATGGGAGCATGACCACTTTTTACGGCCACTGCAGCGAGCTGTGCGCGCCGCTGGGGGCAAACATCCGGCAGGGCGAGACCGTTGCAAAGGTGGGGTCCACCGGGGTGTCCACCGGGCCGCACCTGCACTTTGAGGTGAAGGTCGGTTCCGTGACGGTGAACCCCGCCTATTTGCTGATGGAGGACCGGCTTTTCCATGTACTTTAAGCTGCGGGGGACCCAGGTCGCCGTTTCCCCGGTATTGTTGGCCGCTCTGGGGCTTTTCCTGCTCTGGGACAGGACGGGCCTGGGCGGGCAGATGGTGCTGGCGGCGGCGCTGCACGAGCTGGGACATCTCCTTGTCATGGCCGCGTGGGGAGAGGCTCCGGCGGAGCTTTCCTTCCACTGCTTCGGCGTGCGCATCACGCGGGCGGGCGGGCGGCTGCTGCCCTGGAGGCGGGAGGCGCTGCTGTATGCCGCCGGGCCCGCCGTAAACCTTCTCTTTGCCGCGGCGGCCTGGGGGTGGGGCAGGCCGGGTACGGCGGCGGTGCATCTGGTGCTGGGGGTGTTCAATCTTCTTCCGGCGGGGGCGCTGGACGGCGGAAGGCTGCTTGCCCTGCTGCTGGACCGGCGGCTTTCCCCCGGGGCGTCCCGCCGGGCGCAGAGGGTGCTCTGCGCCCTGACGGCGGCGGGGCTGCTTTCGGCGGCCTTTTTTGCCGGCTCCGGGCCTGGCAGGGCAAGCCTTACGGTGACGACGCTGTACCTTCTGTGGACCGGGTGGCGGGAATAGCGGGCCCCGGGGCGCATTTCGGGGCGCACCGGCGTTGCAACCCGGGGCAAAAACTGCTATACTTACCATCAGCGGCCGTCGGAAGAGCCTTTGCCGGCGGCGGAAAGATGAGCAAAAAGCCTTTCGGCCCGGAACATGCCTCGGGGCAGGGCCGGAAGGATAGAAGGAGAAACCGGATGAACTGGAGACTGGAAGTGGAAAAGATCCTGCCGAAGGTGCAGAAGCCCGCCCGCTACGCCGGGGGAGAGCTCAACAGCGTGGTGAAGGACCCCGCGGAGGTGGAGCTCCGCTTTGCCTTTTGCTTTCCCGACCTCTACGAAGTTGGGATGTCCCACCTGGGGATGAAGATTCTGTACGCCCAGGCAAACGAACGGCCGGACACCTGGTGCGAGCGGGTGTTTGCCCCGGACGCCGACATGGAAGCGCTGATGCGGGAGAGAAAGATCCCCCTTTTCGGCCTGGAGAGCAGAGACCCGATCCGGGAGTTTGACCTGATCGGTTTTACCCTGCAGTACGAGATGTGCTACCCCACGGTACTCAATATGCTGGACCTGGCGGGCCTCCCCGTGCGCAGCGCGGACCGGGGAGCTGGGTTCCCGCTGGTGATCGCAGGCGGGCCCTGCACCTGCAACCCGGAGCCGCTGGCGGATTTCGTGGACATTTTTGTGCTGGGCGAAGGGGAAGAGGTAAACCCGGAGCTCTATGACCTGGTCATCGCGGCGAAGAAGGAGGGCCTCTCCAAACAGGAACTCCTGCGCCGGGCCGCCTGCATCCAGGGGCTGTACGTCCCCTCTCTTTATGACGTCTCCTACCGGGAGGACGGCACCATAGAGGCCGTCACCCCGAGGGATGGAGCCCCCGTCCGCGTTACAAAGCGCATCATAAAGGACATGGACCATGTCTTTTACCCCAGGGAGTTCATCGTCCCCTTTGTGGAGGCGGTGCACGACCGCGCCATGGTGGAGGTGCTGCGGGGCTGCATCCGCGGCTGCCGCTTTTGTCAGGCCGGTTTTATCTACCGCCCTTTCCGGGAAAAATCTCCTGAGGTGATCGACCGGGACGGCCGGAGCCTCTGCAAGACCACCGGCTACGACGAGATCTCTCTCTCCTCCCTCTCCACCAGCGATTACTCCCGGCTGGAGGAGCTGCTGGACAGTATGCTCCCGTGGTCGGAAAAGGGGAGCATCAACCTCTCTCTGCCCTCCCTGCGCATCGACGGCTTTTCCCCCAGGCTGCTGGAGCAGATCGCCAAGGTGCGCAAGAGCGGCCTTACCTTTGCGCCGGAGGCCGGAACGCAGCGCCTGCGCGACGCAATCAATAAAAACGTCACCGAGGAGGAGATTTTGCAGACCTGCGCCACGGCGTTTTCCGGCGGCTGGAACAGCGTGAAGCTCTACTTCATGCTCGGCCTGCC
>JALELV010000122.1 GCA_022768545.1 Oscillospiraceae bacterium | reverse complement strand
CTGTATGCCCATGCTGATCCAGTTTCCCATCCTTTTCGGACTGATCGATGTGGTGTATAAGCCCCTTACCCATATCCTGCGGCTTTCCAGCGCGGAGATCACCATTGCCACCGATGCGGCGAAGGGCCTGATGGAAAAAGCGGCCAACAGCTTTACCGCCCAGCTGCAGGCGGTGCAGTACATTCAAAGCGGAGACCCGGCTGTGCTGGATAAATTCTCCGCCCTTTCCGCCGAGACCATTCAGAAGATCCAGAGCATCGATTTTCGTTTTCTCGGCATCGACCTTTTGAAGTTTCCCGCCTGGAAAATGGCGGAAGGGCAGCAGTTCCTGCCTTATTTGGCCCTTTTGCTGATCCCAATCCTTTCGGGCGTCACCTCTTTGCTGCTTACCCTGCAGCAAAAACACTACAATAAATCCACCCAGCCGCAGCAGGGCGGCATGATGAACGGTATGCTCTACATCATGCCCATTTTCTCCGCTTACTTTGCCTTTATGGTGCCCGCCGGGGTAGGCATGTACTGGCTGATTTCCAATGTTCTGATGATGGTGCAGGCTTTCTTCCTCAACAAAAAGTTTAACCCCGAGGAGACGGCGCGCCTGGTCAAAGAGGCAGAGGAAGCCGAAAAGGAAAGACAGCGACAGGAAAAGATCGAAGCGAAAAAGAAGCTGGCGGAAAAAGCCGCCGCTTCCGGAAAATCCATGAGCGAGGAAGAAAAAGAAGAGCTCCGCCGTCAGGCCCTTTCCGAGAAGGAAGCGGTAGCCAAAAAGATTGCCGAAGCCCGTCGCCGTATGGAAGAGAAATACGGTGATGCCCCCTCTTCCGATGAGGAACAGGAAAAGAAGAAATAACGGTTTGGACAGGTCAGAAAAAACTGACGGAGGTGTAGTCTTGAACAGAGAAGTTATTACAACGGGAAGAACAGTAGACGAAGCGCTGCAAAAGGCTTATGAGGAACTGCAGGTCAGCAGTGAGGAGTCTCAGTTTGAAATTTTGGAGCTTCCGAAAAAAGGGTTTTTGGGGCTGAAAACCACCCCCGCGAAGGTGAGGGTATTTGTAGAGTATTCCAAGGCGGATTGCGCTGTCGATTACCTGCAGAAGATTTTTAAGGGGATGGGCCTCGACGAGGTGGCCATCGAAGTGAAAGAGACGGAGAGCGGTGCGGCTTTAATTCTCAGCGGCGAGGGTCTGGGCGTGTTGATCGGCCGCCGGGGCGAGACGCTGGATTCCCTGCAGTATCTGGCGGGTTTGGTGGCCAACCGCATGGAGGGCGATTACTTCCGCATTACCCTGGACAGCAACAGTTACCGGGAAAAACGGGAGAAAACCCTGGAATCTCTGGCAAAGAAGCTGGCGGGCCAGGTGGCGCGCACCGGCCGGAACATGACGCTGGAACCCATGAACCCCTACGAGCGCCGTATCATCCACGCTACGGTGCAGGGCATTGAAGGCGTGACCTCTTCCTCTATTGGGGAAGAACCCAACCGCCGGGTGGTCATTTCTTCCACCTCCCCCAAAAAGCCCTACAGCCGGGACGGCCGCAGAGACGGCCGCCGGGATGGGGCCCGCAGGGACGGCGGACGCGGCCCCAGGGGGCCCCGCCCCGACAGGCCCGTCCGGGAGCGCCGGGAGAGACCGGCCGAAACCTCCAACGCGGCGCAGACCGTGCGGGAAAAGGCCCCGGAGGATGCGGCAAGCAAGCCGCTTTACTCCAAAATCGAGCTGGACGATTGACAAAAAACGCAGGGCGCGGGAAACCGGGCCCTGTTTTTTTCTCTGTTTCTCGTGAAACAACAGGGGAATGCTTTGCATTTTTCGGGCTTTGTGATACACTATATCTGTTTGTAAAACGACGGAAAGGCGGTGCGGCGGTATGCAGAAGGAGAGTTCTACCATAGCGGCGGTGTCCACCCCCCTGGCAGTGGGGGGGATCGGTGTGATCCGGGTCTCCGGCCCGGAAGCACATCTGATCGCGGAAAAGATCTTCCGGCCGGCGGGAAAGAGGTCTGTTTCCGCCTGCCCCGGCTATTCCGCGCTGTTTGGCCGTTTGTTTGACCGGGACGGCGATTTCGACGAGGCCGTGGTGACGGTGTTCCGGGCTCCCCACAGCTACACGGGGGAGGATGTGGCCGAAATCTCCTGCCACGGGGGAGTTTATCTGGTGCGCCGGGCTCTCCGCGCCCTCATCGAAAACGGGGCAGAGCCTGCCGCACCGGGGGAATTTACCAAACGGGCCTTTTTAAATGGAAAGCTCTCTCTCACCCAGGCGGAGGCGGTGATGGATCTGATCGGTGCCCAGGGGGAGCAGGCGGCCCGGGCAGCGCTTACCTCCCGGGACGGGGCACTGTACCGGAAGATCGGCGCCATCTCGGAGCGGCTGGCGGCTTTGGACGGCCATCTTGCCGCCTGGGTGGACTACCCGGAGGAAGAGATCGAAGAGGTGGAGCCCGCGGTGCTGGAGCGTTCCCTGGGGGAGGTTCTGGCCGAGGGAGAAACCCTTCTTGCCACTTTTGACGGGGGAAAGCTCCTGCGGGAGGGAGTGGATACGGTGATCGCCGGCAGCCCCAATGTGGGCAAATCCACCCTGATGAACCTGCTCGCCGGGTGTGAAAAGAGCATCGTTACCGACATCCCCGGTACCACCAGGGATGTGGTGGAGGAGGCCGTACGGGTGGGCGACGTGCTGCTGCGCCTGGCGGATACGGCGGGGCTGCGCCGGACAGACGACCCGGTGGAGACCGCCGGAGTGAGCCTGGCCCGGCGCCGCCTGGAGAGGGCGGGGCTCGTCCTGGCGGTGTTTGACAGCTCCCGGCCTCTGGAGGAGGAGGACCGGCGGCTTTTGAAAGAGATCGCGGGCCGCCCGGCGGTGGCGGTCATCAACAAAAGCGACCTTCCCCCCCGGCTGGAGCGGGAAGAGGTGGAACAGGCCGTGGGGGAGACCGTCTGGATCTCCGCAGCCCGGGGCAGCGGCGTGGAGGAGCTCTCCGCCGCCATCGCCCGGGTGCTGTCCATCGCCTCCATTGACACCACCGCCGCCATGATCGCCAACGAGCGGCAGCGGGACTGTCTTTTGGGCGCCCTTTCCGCCCTGCGGGAGGCTCTTTCCGCCCTGGCGGAGGGGCAGACTCTGGACGCCGTGGGCGTCTGTGTGGAGGAAGCTCTGCAGCACCTGGGCGATCTGACCGGGGAACGGGCAGGAGACTTGGTGATCGAGCAGGTTTTCTCCCGCTTTTGCGTTGGAAAATAAACTTATAGTATATTATTATATTATTAATACAAAATCTCCCGCGTTTCTGCGCGGCGGTTGAGGGTAAGGCCATGGAATATTACAACGGAGACAGCTATGATATTGCAGTGATCGGGGCAGGGCACGCCGGTGTGGAGGCCGCTTTGGCGGCGGCACGGCTGGGGATGCACACCATTCTTTTCACCATTAGCCTGGATGCGGTGGCAAATATGCCCTGCAACCCCTCTATTGGAGGAACCGCCAAAGGGCATCTGGTGCGGGAAATTGATGCCCTGGGAGGCGAGATGGGAAAGGCTGCCGACAAGACCTTTCTGCAGAGCCGCATGCTCAACCGCGGCAAGGGCCCAGCGGTTCACAGCCTGCGGGTACAGGCGGACCGGATGGCCTATCACAATCTGATGAAAAAGACGGTAGAGCAGCAGCCAAATCTGGACTTAAAACAGGCTGAGGTGGTGGAACTGCGCACCGACGGCAGCGGCAGGATCTCCGCGGTGGTCACCTCCCTGGGGGCGGTGCACCCGGTGAAAAGCGCCGTCATTGCCACAGGGACTTTTTTGAAGGGTATTGTCTATGTGGGGGATGTCAGCTACCCCAGCGGGCCGGACGGGCTGCACCCGGCGGGGCCGCTTTCCGATTCGCTCCGGGGGCTTGGGATACATCTGCGCCGCTTTAAAACTGGCACGCCCGCCCGGGTACACCGCGGCAGCATCGATTTTTCCCAGCTAGAGGAGCAGGCCGGCGACGAGCCGGTGACCCCGTTTTCCTTCGAGACCACCGAAGAGCTGCACAACCGGGTGGTCTGCCACATCGCCTACACCAACGAGGAGACCCACCGGGTGATTCGGGAGAACATCCACCGCTCTCCACTTTACGGCGGCAAGATCGAGGGGGTTGGCCCCCGGTACTGCCCCAGCATCGAGGACAAGGTGGTGCGCTTTGCGGACAAGCCCCGCCACCAGCTGTTTGTGGAGCCCATGGGCATGGACACGGAGGAGATGTACCTGCAGGGGATGAGCTCCTCCCTGCCGGAGGATGTGCAGATCGCCTTTTACCGCACCATCAAGGGGTTTGAGCAGGTAAAGGTGATGCGCAACGCCTATGCCATTGAATATGATTGTGTGGACCCGCTGGACCTAAAACCCACCCTGGAGTTCAAGGCGGTCCGAGGCCTCTACGGTGCGGGCCAGTTCAACGGTACTTCCGGCTATGAAGAGGCCGCCGCCCAGGGCCTGGTGGCAGGGATAAACGCGGCTCTGGAGCTTTCAGGCCGGGAGCAGATCGTCCTGGACCGGGCGGGCAGCTATATCGGGACCCTGATTGACGACCTGGTGACCAAGGGCTGTTCCGATCCCTACCGGATGATGACCTCCCGCTCGGAATACCGGCTGCTGCTGCGTCAGGACAATGCCGACGAGCGCCTCACCCCTCTGGGACATGAGATCGGGCTCATCTCGGAGGAGCGCTACGAGCGCTTTTTGGAGAAGCAGCGCCGCAAGGCGGAGGAAATCCGCCGGCTGGAGCAGACGGGCATAGCCCCCTCGGAAGAGCTCAACCGGATGCTTGTTTCACGTGAAACAGCGCCGGTCACCTCGGGAGCCCGCCTGGCGGATCTGCTGCGCCGTCCCCAGATCTCCTATGCGGACCTCGCCCCCTTCGATCCGGAGCGCCCGGAGCTTCCCCGCGCTTTGGCCGAGGTGGTGGAAGTGGAGATTAAATACGAAGGGTATATCAAAAAACAGGCCGCGGCGGTGGAGCAGATGCGCCGCCTGGAGGAAAAGCCCCTGCCGGAGGGGATGGACTACCGGGAGGTGCGGGGGCTCAGGCTGGAGGCACAGGAGAAGCTCTGCCGGGTGCAGCCCCGCAGCATCGGCCAGGCCAGCCGGATCTCCGGTGTGAGCCCGGCGGACGTGTCGGTGCTGCTGATCTGGCTGGAACAGCGGGGAAGGGAGGATGCACAATGATTCGGCGGGACTATTTAAAAGCTTCGGCGGGGGAATGCGGCATTCTGCTCTCCGGCCTCATGGAGGAACAGTTTGACCGGTACGCTGGGCTGCTGGTGGAGTGGAACCAGAAGATGAACCTCACCGCCATCACCGAGCCGGACGAGATCGTCGTAAAGCATTTTGTGGATTCGCTGGCTCCGCTGGCGCTTTTTTCCCTGCCGGAGGGGGCCCGGGTCATCGACGTGGGCACGGGGGCGGGGTTCCCCGGCATCCCCTGGAAGATCGCCCGCCCGGACCTGGAGCTCACCCTGCTGGACAGCCTCAACAAGCGCGTCGGCTTTTTAAGGGAGGTGCTTTCCCAGCTGGGCCTGCCCGGGGAAGCGGTACATGCCCGGGCGGAGGAGGGCGGCCGCCGGCCGGAATACCGGGAGCGCTTTGACGTTGCCACTGCCCGGGCGGTGGCAAACCTGACGGTGCTGGCGGAGTACTGTCTGCCCTATGTAAAGGTGGGAGGATACTTTGCCGCCCTTAAAAGCGGGCAGGTGGAGGAGGAACTGGCCCAAGCCAAAGGGGCCATCCGGCTGCTGGGGGGAAAATGCCGGAATGTGATCTCCTACACCCTGCCGGACGGCAGCGGCCGGAGCCTGATCCTGATCGAAAAGATATCGCATCTTTCGCCAAAATTCCCCAGATCCTCCGCCCAGATGGCAAAAAAACCGTTGATCGGATAAAAAAGGGGCCGATATCCGTCGGATATCGGCCCTTTCTGCGTTTTAATTTGCTGGAAAAAGCGCCGCGGCTGTGATAAGGTAAAGCCACAGGGGGAATAAAAGACGCCCTGGCAGCATACCCTAATAAGCTGACACAAGGAGTGGCGCAACATGTTCCGGACAGAAAAAAACGAAAACAGGATCCGGATGATCCCCCTGAGGGAGATCGTGCAGAACCCCGCCCAGCCCCGCCGGGAGTTTGGACAGGCAGAGCTTGACCGGCTTGCGGAGAGCATCCGGGAAAATGGGCTGCTGCAGCCGGTGGTGCTGCGCCGTGCGGGAAAGGGGTATGAGCTGATCGCGGGGGAGAGGCGTTGCCGCGCCTGCGCCCTGCTGGGGTACCGGGAGGTTCCCGCCATTGTGCGCGCGGCAAGCGAAGAGGAATCCGCTGTGCTGGCCCTGCTGGAAAACTTGCAGCGGCAGGATCTGAACCTGTTTGACGAGGCGGAGGGAATCTACCAGCTGATCCACTTCTGGGGGATCACCCAGGAGGAGGCGGCCAAACGTTTGGGGATGGCCCAGTCCACCCTGGCCAATAAACTGAGGCTGCTCAAACTGCCCGGGCTCATGCGGGACGCCATTCTGCAGTATGGACTGACGGAGCGCCATGCAAGGGCCCTGCTGAAGCTTCCGGATGCCGAGACCCAACAGAAGGTGCTGGACAAGGTGCTACAGAAAAATTGGAATGTTGCCCAGACGGAGCAGCACATCGCCGAGCTGCTGCAGGAAAAAAAGAAGAGCAGAGCGGTGAGGATCTTCATCCCCAAGGATGTGAGATTATTTCTCAATACCATGAAGGGCGCGGTCTCTGCCATGAAGAGCGCCGGCGTAGACGTGACCTCCTACGAGCAGGACCATGAGGACTACATTGAATATGTGGTGCGGATCCCCAAGCCCGGGCAGGTAAAGGCAAAAAACCCCGCGTAAGCCCGTCCGATTGCCCTGGCTGGATGAAGCGCTGTGCCGAAAGCCCGTGCAAAGAGCTTTCAAAGCGCCGGAACGACCGCCGCGGCAGATATTCTGCTGACCACCCACCGCGGAGGGGAGAGCCTTCCGCTTCCATTTCTGCTTTCCCTTTCCTCTGCCCCCGCCGCCTTTTGGCCCGGTATGGGGCGGATCTGAGGGTTTGGCATAGACAGCTTTCCCTGGCTGATAGGGAAAAAGGCCGCCGTGAGGCGGCCTTTTTCCTGTTTCTCGAGAAACGTGTTTCACGTGAAACACCGAAAACGGGCCGCTGCAAGGTTGAAATCCCGCCTTAAACATGATATGATACCAACAGATGACATTTTGAAGGGGAAAATGCCTTTTAAAGGCGAAAGCCCGCACATTTCCGGCTGCGGGCAAAAAGTTTGGATCAGTCCGCCGGGAAAAAGGCATGGCCCCATGGTATGTGACGGGGCCTTTTTTACAAAAGCAACAGCAGAACAGAACGAAAAACAGCGGGCTGCCGTCTTTTTACAGGGTGCGGCGCCGCTTTTTGCGGAATTTTTTTCAGCAGCCCTGCCTTCGGCGGGGGAAAAGCACAGCCAAAAGGGCTATTTTGAAAGGAGCGCCCATGGGAAAGGTAATATCGGTCACCAACCAGAAGGGCGGCGT
>JALELV010000116.1 GCA_022768545.1 Oscillospiraceae bacterium | reverse complement strand
CTTGTCCAATATGTATTGTAGTCCTACAGGAAGGGCGGATGGCAAAATAACTCCCAATTATCTTTTGGACTGATTTGAGCTATAAAAAATTTCCCTCCGTTAAAATGACGGAAACACGCATAAGAAAAGACACCATAGGATTTAAGAATCCTGTGGTGTCTTTGTTGTTTCACTATGAATTTAGAAATTGATATTAACGACATCGGTATCTACAATAGTATCCCATCCATCAAAATCAAAAATATGGAAGGACAACTCTACATCCTCGATAGCGGTAATCTCGTTCTCCTCAAGGTCGGATTCCATAAATGTGATGGTATCCACAGCGCGCTTGCCCGCCACTACATCACAAGAGAACATAGCATCTACCATGAAGCCATTAATAGACACATCTCTAGTCTGCACGGTGACATCTTTGTCGCCGGTGTTTTCAATGTAAACCACAATGCTGGAGCCAAGGATTGACGCATCTTCCGCAAGTCCTTTGACTACAATCTTTACGCCATTTCCTTCATATGCCAGATCACCACTATCATCATAGGTGTACTCAAAGGTATCAGCGATAGAAGTTTTAATTTGGATTGCATCAGTATCCATATACGTTTTCCAATCGGCCATATCAAAGATATGGAACGCAATTTCCATGTCAGCGATTACATCAATGCCGCAGGCTTCAAAGTCGGATTCCATAAAGGTTAAACTGTCGTTGGTTTTCTTTCCATTCACAACATCGACAGACATCATGGTTTCGACCATGTAACCATTGACAACAGCGTAGCCACACTGGAATGTTAAGTCTTTACCAGAATTATTCTCGATGAGCAACTTAATTTCAGGTCCAAAAATTTCATCAACTTCAAGGCTCTTTGCAGTAATTTTTATACCAGATTCATCAACCAAAACAGTCTCACTAATAGTAACTTCTGCCTTTTGGGATGACTCGTTTTTTTCCTGCTCTCCCTGCTGTGTATCCTTGGTAGTATCCCCTGCAGTAACATTAGATGGCTCTTTAATCTCTCCGCCAGAAGAGCCTCCACAGGCCACCAAAGACATAGCTAAAACGATAGCGAGTATAATTGCTAATGCTCTTTTCATTTTTCTTTTCTCCTTTATTATTTATTTCGTGGTATAGATATAAAGCCAATACCAGATAGCAAGGAACCTAATGCCCCTACTATGCATGAAATACCAATATCACCAAACATCATCAGTCCCATAAGAATACCAATGATGCCAAGAATAATTAGCAAGATGCCAATCACCTTCGTCATCACTATCACACCACCTTTCTGACTTAGATACATTTCCAATATAAATAAGCGTCTGGAATAGACATTCTCATTTTACTGTGGTTACATTTACTTGCGTATTCAGTTTATCAATATTTCGAATATATGTCAATAATCGTATACATTAATTATCGCAGATATTAAAAACCGCACATACTTCCTATAATTAATTTGGTTGGAGGTATTTGCAGATGATAAGTTATGAACCATTGTTTCAAACAATGAGGAAGAAAGGCATTACGTCCTACCGATTGGGTAAAATGGGATTTCCTCTGTCAAATTATTATGCTATTAAGCACGGTGAAAATATTTCCACGCATACATTGAATCAACTATGTAAATTGCTTCAATGTAGAGTGGAAGAAATATTGGAATATTTAGATGAAGAATAAGCTACTGGTGTGGAAGAACACTCCATATCTGTAGCTTTTCTTTTTTTGAAAGAGCACTGCTTATAATGCTATAAAATTTAGTGAAATCGACGGAGTTGGAGTCTATCAGTTCAAAAGTAAAAAGGGAGCAAAATAATCCTTTATTGACTTTTGGGCGTTTTGCTCATATAATAAATTTTATGAATGTCGGAAACTGTCTGTCATTTTCGAACCGGAACGCTTTGGGGTGCGCGGGTGAAAAACGGTTTTCCGAAGGAAGAACAATTGGAGGATTGCACATGAAAAGAGTTGGAAAACCAGTATTTTTCATCGTGGTAATATTGATCGCCCTCCTGACGTATTTGTCGTTTTTCGGCATTACAACCACCTTTGGCGATGTGGAAAAAACCATCATCAAGGGCGGTCAGGATATCCGCTGGGGCATCGATATCCGCGGAGGGGTGGACGTCACCTTCTGCCCACCGGAGGGATTTGATGCGACCGACGAGCAGATGAGCGCGGCGGAATCCGTCATCAAGACCCGCCTGGTCACCCAGAATATCACCGATTACGAAGTATATACCGACCTGAACCGGGACCGCATCATCGTCCGTTTCCCCTGGAAGGTGGACGAGAAGGATTTTGACCCGGAGAAGGCTATTCAGGAGCTGGGTGAGACCGCCATGCTCACCTTCCGCGAGGGCATTGAGGTGGACGAGCTGGGCAAGCCCGCCGGCGTTACCGCCAATACCATCATTCTGGAAGGCTCCGATGTCAAATCCGCCTACCCCTCTTTTGGGGATGAAGGCCGCACAACCATCGTGGTGGCGCTGGAGCTGGAGCAGTCCGGTATCAGCAAGTTCAGCGAGGCCACCGGCCGTCTGGCGGGCACCAAGATCCCGATCTCCATCTGGATGGACGACACCTGTATCAGCTATCCCACCGTCAGCACCCAGATCACCAACGGCAGCGCGGTCATCGAAGGCAACTTCACCCTGGAGGAAGCCTCCGACCTCGCCAACAAAATAAACGGCGGCGCGCTTCCCTTTAAGCTCGTCACCGAGAACTTCAACTCCCTGTCTCCCACCCTGGGCGTGGGAGCCAAGGACGCCATGGTGATGGCGGGCTTCATTGCCTTTGCGCTGATCGCAGTGCTGATGATCATCTACTACCGTCTGCCCGGGTTGGTGGCGGTCATCGCCCTGACCGGACAGGTGGCGGGCACCGTTGCCTGCATCTCCGGTTTCGCTCCCACCATCCCCAGCTTTACCCTGACACTGCCCGGTATCGCCGGTATCATCCTGGCCATCGGTATTGGCGTGGACGCCAATATCATCACGACAGAGCGCATCAAAGAGGAGCTTAAAGCCGGAAAATCCCTGGATTATGCCATCGACACCGGCTTTAAACGCGCCTGGAGCGCCATCTTCGACGGCAACATCACTGTCGTCTTTGTGGCGGTCATCCTGATGGGCGCCTTCGGGCCTACCTCCAGCTTTTTCTCCAAGATGCTCAGCCCCATCTTCTTTATGTTTGGGCAGTCCACCGCCGGAAATGTCTACTCCTTCGGCTATACTCTGCTGGTAGGCGTTATCCTCAACTTCCTTATGGGCGTCACCGCTTCCCGCCTGATGCTCAAATCCCTTTCCAAATTTGAGGCGATGCGCAAGCCGTGGCTTTACGGAGGTGTGAAATAATGGTTGATTTTGTAAAGCACAGAAAGATTTATTTTACGGTCTCCGCTGTGTTCATGATCTTTATCCTGGTATTTGCTCTTGTGTTCGGGGTCAACCTGGATATTCAGTTTAAGGGCGGCTCCATGGTCACCTACTCCTACACCGGCGATGTGGACGCAGCCGCGTTTGCCAAAACGGTGGAATCTGTTGTTGGGCGTGCTTCGGTCCAGAAGACCCAGGACGTGGCCAGCGGCACCGACAGCCTGATCGTCTCGCTGTCCGGCACCGACAGCCTTACCGCGGAGCAGCAGGCCGCTATGACGGAGGCTCTTGAAGCGGCTTTCCCGGAAAACCAGCTGACGGTGGTCCAGGTGAATAACGTAGACCCCACCATCGGCAAGGAGTTTTTTGCCAAATGCATGGTGGCTGTGGCGTTTTCCGCACTGCTGATGGTCATCTACATTGCCTTCCGCTTCCGCCGTATCGGCGGCTGGTCTGCGGGCGTCATGTGTGTGGTGGCCCTGATCCACGATGTTATGATGGTCTTTGCCGCTTTCCTCCTGTGCAGGATCGCCCTCAACGACAACTTCATCGCGGTTTCCCTGACGATACTGGGCTATTCCATCAACAACACCATTGTCATCTACGACCGCATCCGTGAAAACCGGAAGCTGCAGGGGAATGACGTGCCGGTGGGCAATCTTGTCAACGCAAGCATCAACCAAACCTTGAACCGTACCGTCATGACCACCGTTACCACCGTCCTTGCCATAGGGGTGGTGTGTGTAGTGGCCTATATCTACAATGTCACTTCCATCATCTCTTTTGCGCTGCCGATGATCGTCGGTATGCTGGCAGGCGTTTATTCCTCCATCTGTATCGCCCCTCAGCTGTGGGTGGTATGGCAGGAGCACAAAGCCAAAAAAGAGGCCAAATAAGCAGCAGAGAGCAAAACAGCCTTCCCGGAAAGGGAAGGCTGTTTTTTTAGAAAATTTTTTAACGGCCCCGGCCGAAGGGCTGGCCCAATGGCCAAACGATCCTATGGTTATTTTGACCGTTCCGCAGCAAAAACCATTTTATTACAGGGGTCATCCGCCCGGGACGGGACGGATGGCCCCTGAATCATTTCCGGGCTGTTTTTTAAACAAAGCAAGGAGCGGTTTAAAGGCCCTTTTGATAGATAAGATCACAGAGGAGCGCGGCAAGCACTGCTGTGGTCAGGGTGGTAAAGCCGGATTCCAGAGCCGCACGGTGCAGGGTGATCCTGTCGAGATAACAGGCCCCTTGGGCGGTGAGCCCTGCCCACAGGGACAGCAGGATACAGCCGGCAAAGCACCAGAATCCAATCTTCAGCACCTTTTTGGAAAAAGGGCACAGCCCGCAGAGCTCGTCCAGCAGTATGGTCAGACGTTTCATCCCGGTTCCTCCTTTGAGAAAAGGCGTTGGAAAGGCCGCGCGGATATGATATGATACAGTCAGAGATAAAAGTACTGAAAAAGGCGGCCTTTTTACCGGTTTTATCTTATCATGGGTCAGAAGGTGTTACAATGCTGAAAGTTTCCCAGAACGGGGAGAAAATGCATCCGAAGGTGGGGGTTTCCACCTCCAGCTTTTACCCGCTCCACACGGAGGAGGCTCTTTCGCGGCTGGGCCGGGCGGGGGTGCGCCGCACGGAGCTGTTTTTTAACGCGGCCTGTGAGCTGGAGGAGCCTTTTGTGGAGGGCCTGCGGGAGACGGCCCTGCGCTATGGAGTAGAGGTAGTTTCCGTCCATCCGTTTACCTCCGGATTTGAGCCCTTTTTGCTTTTTTCCGGGTATGAGCGCCGGTTTGAGGACGGGCGCCGCTTTTATGAAAGGTATTTCCGGGCGGCCCGCCGCCTTGGCGCGCCGCTGCTGGTACTTCATGGGGACAGGCGGGACAGCCCGCTTCCGGAGGAGGAATATTTCCGCCGGTTTGGGGTCCTCTCCGACGACGCCCGGTGCTGGGGGGTAACTCTGGCGCAGGAGAATGTCCCGCGCTGCCGCTGCCGGGAACCGGAATTTGTAAAGAGGATGTCCCGGGCTTTAGGGGAAAAGGCCGCTTTTGTGCTGGACCTTAAACAGGCGCTGCGGGCGGGCACCGACGCCTTTTCCATGGCCGAAGCCATGGGGGACCGGCTGGTGCACATCCATGTAAGCGACTGCGGGCCGATGGGGGACTGCCTTGCCCCCGGGGCAGGTTGTTTTGATTTTGTGCGGCTGCAGGAACAGGTCTGCCGGTTTGGCTACTGCGGCAGCTGGATCATCGAGCTCTACCGGGAGAGCTACGGGGGCGAGGAAGAGCTTTTTCAGAGCCTTTCGTTTTTGAGGCGCCAGCTCTCCGAAAAATAAGTGGGAAAAGGGCGGACGGCTTTCAAGGCCGTCCGCCCTATTCCTTTTTCAAAACACATTGCGCGGGTAGGGGATCTCAGAATCCAAAATATGGTGGAGCAGGATGCGAATGTGGTTCACCTCCGCGGCAAGCTCCCCGATATCACGGTATTTTGCCAGCATGGGAAGCCGGGTCATGGTCCCGGTCACCTCATCCAGCTCCTGGTGGCGGATAAAACGGATGAGGGTATGTTCTTTTTCCTGCCATTCCTCGCTGACGCGGAAGCATTCCTGGGTCAGCGCTTCGTAATCCTCCGCTTCGATCAGCGTGTCCAGTTCATCCATCTGGAGGGTGACGTCCTCCTTGATGCCGATAAAGGTGAGGAGGCTGCAGATACTGAGGGCCACAATGGCCGCCAAAAGCCCCAGGGCAATAAAAACACGGCTCATTTGCTTTTTTCCTCCTTCAGGACGATGGTATAGCTGGCGGTGCGGTCGCAGACCATAAGGAATATATCCCCGACGGCGCAGCCCTTTTTCGCCAGCACCTTGTCCAGCCACTCCCGGCGCAGGTTACAGTATTCCAGCGAGCCCCGCTGCAGGGTGCCGTCGCTGATGAGCACCACCGGCGGGGCGTCGGCGCCGCTTGGAGGAGCAAGGCCAAGGTCGGAGTTCGTGGCGTTCCGGGCGGGGAATTTCTGATAGATGCTCAGCTTTCCGGTGGTCTCCACGATGGCGAAGGCCACATCGGTGACGTTAAAGCATCCGCCCGCCCGCAGTTGTTCCATAAGGTCCTCAATGGAAAGGCGCAGGCGCTTCATCTCCTTCTGGTCGATATGTCCGTCCCGGATGATGACCCGCGGGTTCCCCGAAACCAGCCGCCGCATCCAGTCAAATTTGAGGATCAAGGCGGAGATCAGCACCTCGAAGGCCACCAGAGTGAGGATCGGGATGATCCCGGCGGTGAGGGGAATGTTGGAATCCTCGATGGGCAGGGTGGCGATGTTGGAGATGAGGATGGTGATGACAAATTCCGTGGGGGAAAGTTCCCCGATTTGGCGTTTCCCCATGACACGGAGGGAAAAAACGATGACTATGTAGAGAAGAATGGTTCTGAGAAAAATAATAAACATAAGCGTCCTCCCCGGTCTGTTTTCCTTTCTATTATGTACAGTCCGCCGCAAAATAATCGCGGCGTGTTTTGGTATGTTCAGGGCAAAAACGGAGAAAATAACCGGAAGAACCACAGGAGAGGAGAAAAGCCATGTTTGGATGGATCCGCCATAAGATAGAGAGGGAGCGCCGGACGTCCTACGTGCCCTCCGGGGAAGAAAGCGGCGATGTCCGTTTTACCGGGAACAGCCTGGAGGATATGATAGGTATCCGCTCCCAGCTCTCCGGAACGTCGGACTTTATGGTGCGGGAGGTGACCGTGTGTGGAATTTCAGTGCACCTGCTGATGTTCGAGGGAATGTTCAACCTCCAGACCATGACGGAGATCCTCATTGAGCCCCTGACCTCCCTTGCCCTCGAGGGCCCTTCCCCCCAGAAGCTTCTGCAGTGGGTGCGCGGCCGGGCGGTACTGGGGGCCGACCAAAACGAGGTATACACCGCTTCGGCGCTCTTTCCTTTTCTGATGGCGGGTTTTGTGGGGGTCATGATAGACGGTGTGGAGCCGGTTATCGTTGTGGGCATCCAGGGCTACAATTTCCGCTCTATCTCGGAGCCCAGCGCGGAGACCAACGTCCGCGGCTCCCGGGAGGGGTTTACCGAGCCTATCCGCATCAACATGACCATGATTCGCCGGAGGATCAAATCTCCCACGCTGGTGATGAAGCTGCGGCAGGCGGGGGGAAAGAGCAAAACCGACCTTTGCCTTGTCTATCTCTCCGATATGGTTTCTCCGGAGATCCTACGGGAGGTGGAATACCGGCTCTCTCAGGTTTCCATGGATACGGTCCTGGAGTCTGGCTATATCCAGCCGTTTCTGGACACCCGCCGTCCGGCGCTTTTTTCCAACGTTGGCACCACGGAACGCCCGGACACCCTGTGCGCCAAGGTGAGCGAGGGGCGCATCGGGGTGCTGGTGGACGGTACTCCTTTTGCATTGATCGTCCCTTATTTTTTCAACGAGCACTTCCAGAGCATCGATGATTACGCCGGGAGGCCCTATTACGCGGCCTTTAACCGCTGGCTCAAATACCTTGCCTTCTTCTTCACCATCCTGCTGCCGGGAGTATATGTGGCGGTGGGTACTTTCCACCCGGAGCTGTTTCCGGAGTCGCTGCTTCTCAACATTGCGGCGGCGGAGGAATCCACCCCGTTTCCCCTGATGTTGGAGGCGCTGATCATCCATTTTATCTACGAGCTCATGCGGGAGGCGGGGCTGCGCCTTCCCCGTCCGGTGGGCCACGCGGTGAGCATCGTGGGGGCGCTGGTCATCGGCGATGCGGCGGTGACTGCCGGGATCATCGGCTCCCCCATGGTGATGGTGGTGGCCCTGACCGCCATCAGCTCCTTTGTGGTACCCTCCCTGTACGAGCCGGTAACAGTGCTGCGCTTTGCCTTTATCGTCATCGGGGGCTGGATGGGGCTGTACGGCATCACCTTAGGGCTGGCCCTGGTGCTTGTCAATATCTGCGGGATCAATGCCTACGGTGTGCCGGCTTCCTCCCCGGAAAGCCCTTTTCAGCTCTTTCCCATGCGGGATGTGCTCATCCGCCTGGGATGGCGGAAACTGGGGAAGGAGAAGCTCCGGGTACAGAAGCTGCCGGGCTCGGAACTGTAACGCCAAAAAGAGAAAGGGGGAGACCTTTTGAACCGTTCCTCAGCCATCAGCGGCGCCCAGCTGGTGACGCTTTTGTTTATCAGCCGTATTTTCGATTTTTTAACTTACCCCTCGCCCGGCGGCTCCCAGATCTCCGGGACGGCCGCGCTGGCGGCTTTTCCGGTGGGGATCGCCCTGACGGCGCTGCTGCTGCTTCCGGCCTGCTTCCTGCTGCGGGAAAACCACGGCTGCGGCGTGGTGGACTGCGCCTACCGGTACCTGGGCAAGGCAGGCGGCGTTCCCGTGGCGCTGCTCATGGGGATTTTTGCGTTGGCGGTGGCGGCCGACACGGCCACGGGGTTTGCGATATTTCTCTCCGCCGGAATCTACGCCGGCGCCCCGGCCTGGTTTTTGATCGTCACTTTGATGGGGGCGGCGGTGTACGCGGCCTCCATGGGATACGAGCCCATGTCCCGGGTGAGCACCCTTGTCTTTGTGGGGTTCTGGGCGGCGTTCCTCTTTATGGGCATTGCCCTTCTGCCGGAGATGGACCCGGTGTATCTCCGGCCGGTCGTCTCCGGGGAAAGCGGGAAGTTCTGGATGCTGTGCATCCGCCTGGCCCTGGGAAATACCGAGACGGTGGCGCTTCTCTTTATGATTTCGGTGATCAACGGGAAGCCGTCCCGGTGCTTTTGGTACTGGGCAGGGCTGCTGCTTGCGGTGCTGGAGCTTGTTGCCCTTGTGAGCACCATGGCCCTGGGAGATTACGGAAGCTCCCAGAGATTTCCCTTTTATGCGCTGACCAAAATAGCGGAGTTTTCCATCTTTCAGCGCCTGGACAGCCTGCACGCGGCGCTGTGGATCTTTATGGCGTTTATCAAGACGTCGCTGTATCTGCGCATTGCGGGGGAGGCGCTGCGCTTTCTGTTTCCCGCCAAAGGCCGGGGGTTTGTCATACCGGCCTGCGGCGCAGCTGCGGCGGGGGCGGCCATATATTTTGCCGGGGAACCGCGCTGGGCAGACCGGCTCTCTCAGACGGTAAAGGGCGGAGCGCCGGTCGTTCTGCTGGCGCTGGTGCTTCCGGCGCTGCTGCTGGTGCTCTCCCGAAAAAAGAAAAGGGGGGAACCGCAATGAGGCGCATCCTTTGTTTGGCCGTGTCCATGCTGCTGCTTTGCGGCTGCATGGACACGGTGCAACTCAACGAACGGGCGATCGTCCAGGCCATCGGGGTGGACCAGCGGGACGGAGAACTGCTTCTGTCCATGCAGGTTTTTGAGCCCTACGGGGGAGCGGAGGCCGCGGGGGGGAAGACGAGCTGCCGGGTGGTCCAGGTTTCGGGGGAGACCATGTCGGAGGCGCTGCAGAACGCGGCGCTCAAGCAGGGCAAGGAGGTCTTTTACGGCCACAACAAGCTGATCGTCATCGGCAGGGGGCTGGCCCGGGAGGGCATGGAGGAGGTCATCCGTTTTTTTAACACCGACCGGCAGTCCCGCCCCAATGTGGATATGATGATGGCGGACGGGGAGGCGGCGGATATCATATCCGCCGAGCTCGGCGGAAGCATGCTGCCGGTGCTCACGGCCCAGATGATGCTGGAAAACTATAAGACCAGCGGAGGGCTCATCCGGGCCCGGGTGAGGGACCTGGCCGAGACGCTGGAAAACCCCAGCGTGGACGCCTTTCTTCCGGTGGTGCGGCTGGGCGGGGACGACCCGGAAAACCCCATGATCGAGGTCTCCGCCACGGCGGTGCTGCGCCAAAGCAGCCTTGCCGGGGAGCTCACCCCGGAGGAGACCCGGGGGCTGCTCTGGCTCAGAGGGGACGTAAAGCGCACCCAGATCTCTTTAAAGGGGGAGGACGGGGTCTCGCTGATGGCAAAGGAGAGCTCCCTTCGCATCCGCCCCTGGGTCAGGGACGGGCAGACGTTCTTTTCGGTGTACCTCCGGGTGCAGAGCACCGTGGAGGAGCCCCTCGGAAACCGGGAGAGCGTACATTTGGAGGAGGAGTTCCAGCGGTACGGGGCGGCGCAGTCCCGGCAGATCGAGGAGGAGATCCGGGCCACCCTTCAAAAGCTCACCCGGGAGCTTGCGGCAGACCCTGTGGGCTTTGCGGACTACCTGGCAAAATACGAGCCGGAGTTTTGGAGCGGCTGTAAGGACCGCTACCGGGAGCTCCTTCCCGGGCTGCAGTTTGAAATACAGGTGGAGTCGGATATCGACCGGGCCGGTTTGGCGTAAAAGAAGCGGCTGTTGACGCAGCCGCTTCCTTTGCATTTGCGAAAAAAAACAACTGTTTTTTCTAAACAGCAAGCATCTGTTTTTTTGCAGAGACGGCTCGATTTTCTGCAGAGATGACCTGGGACTTTGCAGCGTCGGGCCGTTTTTTTGCAGAAACCGTGAAAAAACTGTGAACGATATGAAAAATTAAAAATATTTTGCAAAACCCTCTTGATTTTTTTCCTGATATGGATAAAATAGTTATTAGCACTCAAGAATAATGAGTGCCAAATAAAAAGCAGTCTAAAATCAATCAATATAGGAGGACTTTATTATGACGATTAAACCTTTGGCTGACAGAGTAGTGATCAAAATGCTGGAAGCGGAAGAGACCACCAAGAGCGGCATTATCCTGGCCGGCGCGGCGAAGGAAAAACCCCAGGTGGCCGAGGTAGTGGCAGTTGGCCCCGGCGGCGTGGTGGACGGCAAAGAGGTCAAAATGTACCTGAAAAAGGGCGATAAAGTTCTGATGAGCAAATATGCCGGCACCGAGGTAAAGGTGGACGGTGAGGAGTACACCATTCTCCGCCAGGATGATATTCTGGCCATTGTAGACTAAAAACGTTTGGGAACAGATTAGGAGGAATATATTATGGCAAAACAGATCATTTACGGCGAGGATGCCAGAAAAGCGCTGCAGGCCGGCATCGACCAGCTTGCCGATACCGTTAAGATCACCCTGGGCCCCAAAGGCCGCAACGTGGTGCTGGATAAAAAATTCGGCGCTCCCCTCATCACCAACGACGGCGTCACCATCGCCAAGGAGATCGAGCTGGAGGACCCCTTTGAGAACATGGGCGCCCAGCTGGTGAAGGAAGTAGCTACCAAGACCAACGACGCCGCCGGCGACGGTACCACCACCGCCACTCTGCTGGCCCAGGCGTTTGTCCGCGAGGGCATGAAGAACGTTGTGGCCGGCGCCAACCCCATGGTCGTCAAGAGAGGTATCCAGAAAGCCGTCAAAGCCGCCATGGATACGGTTATCGCCAATTCCAAAAAGATCACCTGCTCCGACGACATCGCCAGAGTAGCCACCGTCTCCTCCGACGATGAGTTTGTCGGCAAGCTCATCAGCGAGGCGATGGATAAAGTCTCCGCCGACGGCGTGATCACCATCGAGGAGTCCAAAACTGCCGAGACCTACAGCGAGGTCGTGGAGGGCATGCAGTTTGACCGCGGTTACATCACCCCCTACATGGCTACCGACATGGACAAGATGGAGGCCGTCATCGACGATGCCCTGATCCTCATCACCGATAAGAAGATCTCCGCTGTGCAGGAGATCCTGCCGCTGCTGGAGCAGATCGTCCAGGCCGGCAAGAAGCTGCTCATCATCGCCGAGGACGTGGAGGGTGAGGCTCTGTCCACCCTGATCGTCAACAAGCTGCGCGGTACCTTTACCTGTGTGGCCGTCAAGGCTCCCGGTTTCGGCGACAGAAGAAAAGAGATGCTGCGCGATATCGCCATCCTCACCGGCGGCGAAGTGATCAGCGAGGAGCTGGGCCTGGAGCTGAAGGACGCCACCATGGCGCAGCTGGGCCGTGCACGCCAGGTCAAGGTTCAGAAGGAGAACACCATCATTGTGGATGGCGCCGGTTCCGCTGACGAGATCAAAGGCCGCATCGCCCAGATCAAAAACCAGATCGAGACCACGACCTCTGAGTTTGACCGCGAGAAGCTGCAGGAGCGCCTGGCCAAGCTCTCCGGCGGCGTAGCCGTTATCAAGGTGGGCGCTGCCACCGAGATCGAGATGAAAGAGAAGAAGCTGCGCATCGAGGACGCCCTCTCCGCTGCCAAGGCTGCCGTGGAGGAAGGTATCGTCGCCGGCGGTGGCGTGGCCCTCATCAACGCTATCCCCGCTGTGGAGAAGGTCATCGCCCAGACCGAGGGCGACGAGCGCACCGGCGCCCGCATCGTTCAGAAGGCTCTGGAGGAGCCGATTCGCCAGATTGCCCTCAATGCCGGTGTGGATGGCTCTGTCATCATTGACAAGATCAAACGCTCCCGCAAAGTGGGTTACGGCTACGATGCCAAGCACGAAGTGTACTGCGATATGATTGCCTCCGGCATCCTCGACCCCACCAAAGTCACCCGTTCCGCTCTGCAGAACGCGGCCTCTGTGGCGGCCATGGTGCTGACCACCGAGTCTCTGGTGGCGGATAAGAAAGAGGAGAACCCCGCCCCTGCGGCCATGCCCAATCCCGGAATGGGCGGCATGTATTAAGCCTCTGCACCCGTATTTTTCGCGGGAATGCCCCGCGGGCAAAACGCGGACAGCAAAAGCTGTCCGCGTTTTTTTTGCGGGCCCTGGGAGAAATGATGGGGGTTTCCCAGCGGGGGAAAGAGCGGGCTCGCTCTTTTTTCCTTGGTCGTTTTGGAAAAGGCCTGTGGAGGCGCCTGCCTGACTTTGTGCAAACTTAACAAAACAAAGCTAAAAAGCGAAAAAAAGCAAAAATAATTGGAAAAATGCTTGATTTTTTAACAGAAAACAGCGATAATAAGAACAGCAAGAGTGTTAATCGGATTGCAATGGGGCATGAAAAGACGGGGGACGTCTGTCATGCCCTTTTTTCATTCTATCTTTTTGCGGAAGCGCGAAACGGAGGGAATGCCTGTGGGAAAGAGCAAAGTGATCTACTACAACGTGGACGATTCTCTGGATTACGAACGGGATCTGCTGCGCCAGTGGGGTGTCACCGGCCTGGAGCTGGAGGGGATCTGCGACAAAAGCGGAAAGATGCCCTTTGTGGAGGCGGTGGCAGACGCCGACGGCCTTGTAGTGGCATATGAACAGCTGACTGCGTTGGTGCTGGAACAGCTGCCCCGGTGCAGGATCGTGTCGCTGCAGAGCATTGGCTATAACAACGTCGATGTGGAGGCCGCCTCCCGGCTGGGGATCTGTGTGACCAATATCCCCGGGTTCTGCACCGAAGAGGTGGCGCTGCACGCGGTGGGAATGATCATCGACCTGGCCAGAAAGATCACCTACTTTGACCGCCTTGTTCGGGCGGGAAAGTGGGACCCGCTGCTGGGCCCCGCCATCCACCGGATCGCGGGGAAGACGGTGGGACTGGTGTTTTTTGGAAGTATCCCAAAAGCCATGATGCCAATGCTGAAAGCACTTGGTCTGCGGGTTTTGGTGTGGGTGCCCACCAAAAGCGCCGATTATCTGGCGTCCTTCGGTGCCTGTAAGGCAGAGAGCTTAAATCAGCTTCTGCGAGAGTCGGATTTTGTCTCGCTGCATTGCCCGCTGATAGAGTCCACCCGGCATCTGATCGGCGAGCGGGAGCTTGCCATGATGAAGCCAGGCGCGTTTTTAATCAATACCGCCCGGGGCGCCGTGGTGGATGAGCCGGCCCTGGTGCGGGCGCTCCGGGAGGGCATTATCGCCGGCGCCGCGGTGGATGTGATAGAGGACGAGGCAAACGGGACAAGCGATCTCTTTGGATTGCCAAACACCGTGATCACTCCCCACGCAGCCTTTATTTCGGAGGAATCCTATTTTCAGGGCAGGCGCATGGCGCTGGAGCAGCTGGTTCAGCGCCTGGTGGAAAAGCGCTGGCCGGAACACCTTGTCAACAGCTCCCTGCGCACCGGCGCAGGGCCTCAATAACAGAAGGATGGTGCAGCAAGAATGGATAAGATCGATGCAACTCTGCTCTCAATTTTAAAGGAAAACGCCCGTACCCCGGTAAAGGCGATGACAAACAGGGTGTTTTTATCGGCCCCGGCTATTTCCGCCAGAATTGAAAAGCTGGAGCGCCAGGGGGTCATCAAGGGCTATCACGCCGCCATCGACAACATCAAGTTAGGATATCATATCACGGCTTTTATCAGTTTAAACGCGCTGCCAAGCGTGGAGCCGGAGTTTTACGAGTTTATCAGCGCCTGCCCCAACGTGATCGAATGCAACTGTGTGACGGGAGATTTTTCCATGCTCATCAAAGTGGCCTTTCCCAGTGCCATGGAGCTCAATACTTTTGTCAATCAGCTTCAGCGCTTCGGCGCTACCTCCACCCAGTTCGTTTTTTCCACACCGGTGGAGCACCGCTCTCTGGGGGTATGCCCGGAAGAAGAGGCTGCCCGGAGCAAATAAGCGGATAAAAAGCGGATAAAAAACACAACACGGGCCCTCTGTACAGCGGGCCCGTGTTTTTGGTGCATGGCAATATCATAAAGGGGCGGCCTTGCTTTGAAATATAACAGGTGTTATAATGTATTAGCGTTAACACGGTAAAGCGATCAATATTCGGAGGCGGTCAAAATGGATCAGAAACAGATTTCCCGGGAAATTTACCGGCTGATCGTCCCAATTCTGCTGGAAAATATGCTTCAGACCTTGGCGGGACTGATCTCAACCGCCATGATCGGGCGTCTGCTCTCTTCGGATATTTCTGCGCAGGGCATCTGCCTGCGCATCACAGATACCCTCTGGTATCTTTACAAAGGGCTTTCGGTGGGCACCACGGTGCTGGTATCCTACCGGTACGGCTCCGGACAGCGTGGGCAGTGCCGCAGGGCGGTGGAACAGGCGATGCTCTGCACCGTTCCGCTGGCGCTTGTGTTCTCCGCTTTTTTCTTTATTGCGCCGGAACTTCCCCTTCGCTTCTTTACCCAAGACGCCGAGATCGGGACAAAGGCGCTGGAGTTTATGAAGATCATGCGCCTGGGCTTTCCCTTTGCCGCTTTGATGTGTATCAACACGGCAGCCTTTCACGGGCATGGGAATACCCGTACTCCCATGATGATCGCCGTGGCGGTCAATGCCGTCAATGTGGCCTGCGGATATGTGTTTATCTACGGGGCTTTTGGGGTCCCCGCCATGGGAGTGCGGGGCGCTGCCCTCGCGCTGGTGGTCTCTCAGGTCGCGGGGGCGTGCCTGGGCCTTGCCTTGCTGTATCATCCCCGGGGCCTGCTGTATGGAGAGGACGCGGGAAAACGCTTTTTTGTCATGGACTGGAAGCTGGCGAAGGAGGTATATGCCACGGGCCTTCCGGTGGCCTGCGAGAGTATCATGTGGCAGATCTCCGCTATTCTGGTCAGCAAGATCGTGCTGACCTACGGCAGCGACTGCTTTGCGGCCTATCAGCTGGGGCTGCAGGGGGAGACGATTTTTGAAATGCCCTCTGTGGGCTTTTCCACTGCCGCCACGTCTTTGGCCTCCAAGGCACTTGGCATGCGGGACGACGGGCTTTTTAAGGCTTATTTCCGGCAGCTTATCAAAAGTGCCTCCATCATCAGCCTGTTTACCTCGGCAGGGCTGCTTGTCACCCCCGGTTTCGTTATGAGGCTGCTCACCGATAAACCGGAGCTCCAGGCTATTGGGGCGGGGTATCTCTTTATTATGGGGTTTATGCAGCTTCCGCAGAACCTTTCCCAGGTATTCAACGGAACCATCCGCTCCGCCGGCTATAAAAATGTACCCATGCGGGTGGTGTTTACGGGGATCTGGATCATCAGGATCCCGCTGATCCTTCTGTTTGCCTATGTTTTAAAATGGGATATCCTGTTTGTATGGGTGGCCATGGGGCTGGACCAGTTCTCCCGCTGCATCCTGAGCGGACTGTTCTACCGCCATAAAAAAATCGGAGATTCCGTCCTGCGCCTGCCCCCGCAGGAACAGGAGGCACTGCGGGCATGACCCTGTCCGCGAAGGCGTGAAAACCCGAGCCCGGCCTTTCGGAGGAGAGGCCGGGCCCGGGTTTTTGTCACGGGAAATACCCGATTGAATTCGGGCGGGAGA
>JALELV010000121.1 GCA_022768545.1 Oscillospiraceae bacterium | reverse complement strand
GACCAGGTGGACGGCCTGCTGCTGCCCGGCGGCGAGGATATCTCCCCCCGCCTGTACGGCGAAGCGCCTCTCCCCTCCGTCACCTATCTTAACTTTGCCAAGGACCAGTTTGAAATGTCCCTGCTGCGGGAGGCGGCCCGGCGCGGCATGCCCGTGCTCGGTATCTGCCGGGGCCTGCAACTGATCAATGTGGCCTTTGGGGGGACCCTCTATCAGGATATCCCTTCCCAGCTGCCGGAGGCCCATGGACATTACCAAAACAGCCTGCTGCGGGACGAGCTCTACCACCGGGTGACCATCAAGCCCGACAGCACCCTGGCCCAGGTCCTGCGGCTGAGCGAAACCGCGGTGAACTCCTTTCATCACCAGTGTGTTCGGGAAACGGCGTCCGGTTTCCGGGTATCCGCTATGGCGGACGACGGCGTTGTGGAGGGTTTGGAAGCTGTGAACAAGCCGATTTTGGCCGTGCAGTTTCACCCGGAAAACCTGACCCTCCGGTTCCCTGTTTTCCTCCGCCTGTTTGAGCATCTGGCCGAGGAAGCCGCCCGCTGGGCCAAACTGTGACCCTGCGTTTTTCGCCGTTTTGAAGGAGGTGACACGGCGTGAATTCTCTGCTTCGCATCTGCTGTATCTCCAACCGGGTAAAACCCCTGCAGCCCCGGGAATGTCTTAAGCTCCTTCTTCCGGTGCTGGACCATGTAAAGGCCGACAGTCCGGATGTGATCCTGTTGCCTCAGTTTTCCCTCACCGGCGTCAGCTGCGGCAGCTTTTTTTCAAACCCCGCCCTGTTGGATGCCGCCCGCCGTGCACTGGATAAACTGGCCGCCTCCCTGCGGGATTTTGACGGTTTTACCGTCGTGGGGCTTGCCGTCTCCGACAGCGGACGCCCCTGCGGGGCCTGCGCCGTACTGCTGGGCGGCACGCTGCTGGGCTTTCTCCCCGTGGAGGACGGCCCCTTCGGTGTGGAAGCGCCTGCGGCGGGTTCCCCGCTTTTTCTGCCCAAAGGCACCGTTTTCAGCCGGGGAGACGCCCGCTTTCTGGTGCTCCCCTGTCCGCCGGAGGAGCTGGCGGCCCACTCCGGAGAGATCCTTGCCTCCGGCTGTGACATCGTGCTGGTGCCGGCAGCGGCTCCCGCCTGCGCCGGCAGCCTTGCCCGCGCGGAAGAAGCCGCCTCCGCCCTCTCCCGGGGGCTCGGCATAGCGGCGGCGGTCTCCTGCGCCGGCGCGGGGGAGACCTCTTCTCCCCTGCTGTACCGCGGCTTCGGCGGCGTGTGGGAACAGGGAAGCTGCCTGGCCTTCTGCGTCCAGGACAACAACGACTTTCTCTCTCCCGCGGAGGTGGCGGTCTCAGACGTGGATCTGGATATTATCCGGGCGCGCAAGCGCTCCCGCGTCTGCCCGGCCCCGGCCTTTTCCAGCACCATTCCCACCCGGGGGCGCCGCGGTTTTCTGCGCGGCATTTCCCCGCTTCCCTTCCTGCCGGAGGAGGGCCGCGAGGCCGCCCTGGACGAGCTGTTCTCCCTCCAGGCGGCGGCGCTGATGGCCCGGCTGCAGAATACCGGCATCCGGAAGATGATCCTCGGGCTCTCCGGTGGGCTGGATTCTACTCTGGCTCTGCTGTGTGCCGCCCGCGCGGCGGATTTTCTCAAGCTGCCGCGAAAGAACATCGTCGCCGTCACCATGCCCGGTTTCGGCACCAGTGACCGCACCTATTTTAACGCCCTGGCACTGGCCGAGGCGCTGGCCTGTGACAGCCGCGATATCTCGATCCGGGATTCCATCGTTCAGCATTTCGAGGATATCGGCCACAACATCGCAGTGCACGACACCACCTACGAAAACGCCCAAGCCAGGGAACGCACCCAGATCCTGTTTGATCTGGCCAACTCCGAAAACGCCCTCGTGCTGGGCACCGGAGACCTCTCAGAAGCGGCTCTGGGCTGGTGCACCTTCGGCGGGGACCAGCTGGCCGGTTACAATGTAAACATCTCCCTGCCCAAAACCGTCATCCGTGCTCTGGTGGGGCGCCTGGCGGATACCTGCCCCGATAAGAGCCTTAAAAGCACCCTGCAGGATATTTTGGATACTCCCGTGAGCCCCGAGCTTCTCCCTCCGCAGGAGGATGGCAGCATCGGGCAGCGCACGGAGGAGCTGCTGGGGCCCTATGAGCTACACGACTTTTTCCTCTATTACCTGCTGCGGTATCATTTCCGTCCTTCCAAGCTCTTTTACTATGCCTGTACGGCCTTCAGCGGGGTGTATGAGCCCTCCTTCATCAAGGAAAAGCTTCTGCTGTTCCTGCGGAGGCTCTCCGCCGGGCAGTTTAAGCGCTCCGCCGCCCCGGACAGCGCGCGGCTGTGGGAGGGGACCTTCTCCCCCGCCGATTTTTGGATGCCCTCAGACGCGGGCCTCTCCGAGCTTTCCCTGGAACTTGATGCAATCGACTTTTAAGCCGGTTTTCAGGTCATAGATCTCCCCGGCCGTCCCCGCGGAGCGGCCGGATTCGGGAGCTTTTAAATTTTCCTCCGCGGAGAATTGGAGTTAATTTATGCGCGCAGTAATTTCTGTTGTCGGCAAAGACGCCGTGGGCATTCTGGCCAAAGTCAGCACCATCTGTGCCAGTCACAACGCCAATGTCATCGAAGTGACCCAGTCTGTCCTGCAGGATATGTTCGCCATGATCATGCTGGTGGACATCACCGGCCTCTCCTGTGAGCTGAAAGAGCTCTCCGGGCTGATGGAGGAGATGGGAAAGGCCCAGGGGCTCAGCATCCATGTGATGCACGAGGATATTTTTAATTCGATGCACCGCATCTGACGGAAGGAATGGCTCTTTACTATGCTGAATGTTACCGATATTATGGAAACCATCCGGATGATTCAGGATGAAAATCTGGATATCCGAACCATTACCATGGGCATCTCGCTGCTCAGCTGCTGTGACAGCAATATTGAACGATCCTGCGAAAAGGTTTATGAAAAGATCACCACCTATGCCAAGGACCTGGTTCGGGTGGGCGAGGACATCGAGGCGGAGTACGGCATCCCGATCATCAACAAGCGCATCGCCGTTACCCCCATCGCCATGCTGCTGGCTGCCTCCGGCGGAGACCCGGTGCGGTACGCCCTCACCCTGGAGCGCGCCGCCAATACTGTGGGCGTCAACTTTATCGGCGGTTTCTCCGCCCTGGTGCACAAGGGTTTTTCCGCCGGCGACAAGGCCCTGATCGAGACCATCCCCGAAGCGCTGGCCCAGACCGACCACGTCTGCGCCTCCGTCAATGTGGGCTCTACCAAAAGCGGCATTAATCTGGATGCCGTGGGTATGATGGGCCGGGTGATCCGCCGCTGCTCCGAGATCACCGCCGACCGCCAGTGTGTGGCGGCCTCCAAACTGGTGGTATTCTGCAACGCCCCGGAGGACAACCCCTTTATGGCAGGCGCCTTCCACGGCCCCGGCATGCCCGACTGTGTCATCAACGTGGGCGTTTCCGGCCCCGGCGTGGTGCGTGCGGCACTGCACGCTGCTCCGGATGACATGGACATCACCGAGGTAGCCGAACTGATCAAAAAGACCGCCTTCAAGATCACCCGCATGGGCCAGCTCATCGGCACCCAGGCGGCCAAACGGCTGGGTGTTCCCTTCGGCATCGTGGATCTCTCCCTGGCCCCCACCCCCGCTGTGGGAGACTCCGTCGCTCATATTTTAGAAGAGATCGGGCTGGAGCAGTGTGGAGCCTGCGGCACCACCGCCTGTCTGGCTATGCTCAACGACGCCGTGAAAAAAGGCGGCGTCATGGCTTCCTCCTCGGTGGGCGGCCTCTCCGGCGCCTTTATCCCGGTTTCGGAGGACGCCGGTATGATCGACGCCGCCCGCGCCGGGACCCTCTGCATTGAAAAGCTGGAGGCCATGACCGCCGTCTGCTCTGTGGGGCTGGACATGATCGCCGTGCCCGGCGACACCCCCGCGGAAGTGCTCTCCGCCATTATCGCCGACGAGGCCGCCATCGGCATGGTCAACTCCAAGACCACCGCCGTCCGTCTGATCCCGGCGGTGGGGCTCAAGGAAGGCGAGGAGCTGGAGTTCGGCGGGCTTTTCGGGACCGCTCCCATCATGAAGGTGAATACCTCCTCCCCTGCCAAATTTATCAGCCGCGGCGGGCTTATCCCGGCCCCGCTGCAGAGCCTGAAAAACTGACTATCCAACGACGGGGAGAGGGATTGCCCCTCCCCGCTTTGTTTTTAAAAAACGGAGGGACGTTCTTTGGCGCCTTTATGTCTTGTTCGGCCAACATCTGAGGATGCCGAGATCCTTTGGGATTACCGGCGGGAGTTTTTGGAAAACGGCGAGGTCATCCACGGCGGGGCAGGACTTGCGAATGCAGCCAGCCCGCAGGCCTGGCTGCAAGCCCTGGAACAGAACAGCTGCGAGGAAAGCGTGGCACCGGGTCTTGTCCCCGCCACCACGCTTTTGGCCATCCGGCAAAACAACCTTCGGATGGTCGGCATCATTGACATCCGCCACCGTCTCAACGATTATCTTTTCCGCTACGGAGGACATATCGGCTACAGCGTCCGAAAATCGGAACGGCGTAAGGGCTACGCTGCCGCGATGCTTCATCAGGCACTTCTCTTCTGCCGGGAGGAGCTTGGTATTTCCCGGGTTCTCCTCACCTGTGACCGGTGCAACCTTCCCTCCTCCCGCGCCATTCGCTCCCAGGGCGGTGTTTTGGAAAATGAGATCCTGGAAGGGGTTAGCGGAGAGCTGGTGCAGCGCTACTGGATCGATTCTTCTTCCCTTTAAAGTAAACAAGCATAAAGAAGTGCCTCTT